>RHMC01000310.1 GCA_003719395.1 Streptomyces altiplanensis | reverse complement strand
GAGGCGCCGCCCGACCCCGCCGACCCCCGGTGCGCCGCCCACCTGCACTGCCCGCCGCTCGCCGTCGCCACCGCAGCCGACCTCGCCGCGTCCGCGCTCAACCCGTCCATGGACTCCTGGGACCAGGCACCCGCCGCCTCCGCCCTGGAAACCCAATCGCCCGTGCGCTCGCCGCCGAGGTCTACCCCCAGGCACCCGCACCCGACGCCCTCCTCACCACCGGCGGCACCGAATCCAACCAGCTCGCCCTCCTCATCGCCCGCGAACGCCACGGCCCCGTACAACTCGTCTGCGGCGCCAACGCCCACCACTCACTGCCCCGCGCCGCCTGGCTCCTCGGCCTCCCCGAACCGGTGACCGTCCCCGCCCCCACCGGCGTCATCGACCCCGCCGCACTCGACGAAGCCCTCACCGACCTCCACCACCCCCTCCTCGTCGCCGCCACCGCGGGCACCACCGACACCGGCAGCATCGACCCCCTCACCGACATCGCCGACCTCTGCGCACGCCACAACGCCGAACTCCACATCGACGCCGCATACGGCGGCCCACTGCTCTTCAGCGACGTGCACCGAACCCGCCTCGACGGCCTCTCCCGCGCCCGCACCGTTACCCTCGACCTGCACAAACTCGGCTGGCAGCCCGTCGCCGCGGGACTCCTCGCCGTCCCCGACGCCACCACCCCGGCCCCCCTCGGCCACCAGGCCGACTACCTCAACGCCGACGACGACACCGAAGCGGGCCTCCCCGACCTCCTCGGCCGCTCCCTGCGTACGACCCGGCGCCCCGACATCCTCAAAATCGCCGTCACCCTCCGCGCCCTCGGCCGCCGAGGACTCGCCGACCTCGTCGACCGCACCTGCGCCGCCGCCCAGCACCTCGCCGACCTCATCGAGAACACCCCCGGCCTCGAACTCCACGACCGCCCCACCATCAGCACCGTGCTCTTCCGCCCCACCCGCGCCACCGACGACGACATCGCCACCATCCGCCGCACCCTCCTCACCGAAGGCCGCGCGGTCCTCGGCCGCGCCCGCGCCGACGACCGCCTCTGGCTCAAAGCCACCCTCCTCAACCCCCACACCACCCGCAGCGACCTCGAAGCACTCCTCGCGCTCCTCTCGTCCCTGTCACTCCCGGAAGGCAGCACCCACCGATGACCGCCGCCCCCCAGCCCCAAGAACCCGACCAGCCCCACGACCTGGTCGGCATCGGCATCGGCCCGTTCAACCTCTCCCTCGCCGCCCTCGCCGACGGCGTACACGGCGGCCTCACCACCGCCTTCTACGAACAACGCCCCGCCTTCCACTGGCACCCCGGCCTCCTCATCGAAGGCGCCACCCTCCAAGTCCCCTTCCTCGCCGACCTCGTCACCCTCGCCGACCCCGCCAGCCCCTGGTCCTTCCTCAACTACCTGCGCACCCGCGACCGGCTCTTCCCCTTCTACTTCGCCGAGCGCTTCCACATCCAGCGCGCCGAATACGACGCCTACTGCCGCTGGGTCAGCACCAACCTCCCCGGACTCCACTTCAGCCACCAGGTCGACGCCGTCCGCTGGAACGCCGAACGCGAAGCCTTCGAAATCGACTTCACCCAACTCGACACCGCCGGCGAAGCCGAAGCCCTCGGCCGCGCCTACACCCGCAACGTCGCCCTCGGCGTCGGCACCCAGCCCCACGTCCCCGAACCCCTCAGACCACTCGCCGAAGCCCCCGCCGTCCCCGTCATCCACTCCGCCGAATACCTCGACCACCGCGAACGGCTCCTGGCCGCCGAACACATCACCGTCATCGGATCAGGACAGTCCGGCGCCGAGATCTTCCTCGACCTGCTCCGCGCCCGCCCCGCAGGCCGCGAAAAGATCACCTGGCTGGCCAGGACCGAAGCCTTCGCCCCCATGGAGTACTCCAAGCTCGGCCTGGAGCACTTCACCCCCGACTACAGCCGCTACTTCCACGCCCTCCCCGAGTCCGTACGCGACACCCTCGGCCCCCGCCAGTGGCAACTCCACAAAGGCATCGACACCGACACCATCGCCGCCATCCACGAAGAGCTCTACCGGCGCAGCCTCCACGGCGGCTGGCCCGACGCGGTCCTCACCCCCGGAGTCTCCGTACGCACCGCCGGCCGCGTCGGCACCACCAAGGTCGAACTCCACCTCGAACACCTCCAGCAGGGCACCCGCTCCCGCCTCACCACCGACGCCGTCGTCCTCGCCACCGGCTACCGCGAACGCCCCCTCGGACGGCTCCTCGCCGGACTCGACCCCTTCATCCGCCGCGACGCCGCCGAGCGCCCCCGCATCGACGACCAGTTCCGCATCGTCCTCGACCCCGCCGTCACCGGATCCGTCTACGTACAGAACGCGGAACGGCACACCCACGGCGTCGGCGCCCCCGACCTCGGCCTCGCCGCATGGCGCAGCGCGACGATCCTCAACTCCCTCACCGGCACCGACCCCTACCCGCTGCCGACGCGCACCGCGTTCACCAGCTTCGGCCTGGAACGCCGTGGGGCACCCAGGGTCCCCGCACAGCAGCCGGCCCTCACCCCGCTGCCCCAGGGCCGCTAGAAACACCGGACGGGCCGGACCCCCCGCTGAGCGGGTACGTCCAGCCCGTCGCGCCGACGCCCGGGGGCCGGGACAGGGAGCGGAACCCCGCAGGGCAAACGCGCCCACCGCCCCTAGAACACCGGCACACCGTCCCGCGTCAGCTTCCAGCCCACCGACGCGAACTCCGCCGGATCCAGCACACCCTTCGCCCGCACCCAGGTGATGATCGTGTTCCGGATCTCCTCCGAATTCGCCCACACCTGCTTCGCGCCCGCGATGTGCGGAAACGCCCCGCCACCACTCGCCCGGTAGTTGTTGACCGCCAGCACGAACTCCGCCGCCGCATCCACCGGCTCGCCCTCGAACGCGAGATTCACGATCCGGGAACCGGCCGGCTTCGCGATGTCGACCTCGTACGTCAGACCCGACACCACGTCGTAGTTGTAGTCCGGGGTGCCTCCCGCGTTCGTCAGCTTCGACGTGTCCACCGCGGCCCCCGCCGCCGTCTGCACGTAGTACCGCGCCGAGAACTCCAGGTACTCCTTCAGCTGCGCGCCGGTCAGCACCCGCGCCTCCAGCGTGTTCTCGAACGGGTACAGTCCCGCCGCGTCCTTGATCGTCACCTCGCCGGCCGGCACCTTCGCCGTCCGGGAGAAGCACGACGCCTGCGACAGCACCGGCAGCCCCGCGTACGCCCCGCCGGCCAGCGCCGCCCGTACCGTCTCGGTCTGCACATGGTTGATCAGATCGATCAGCGGCTCGTCCTTCCACGCCGCCTCCGCCGTCGTCATCGTGGCCGTCGACGTCCCGATGACCTGGTTGACGTACGCCACGACCTTCTCGTGCTCGTCACCGAGCAGCTTCGTGATCTCCGGGTCCTCGGGCACCGTGTTCGAGTTCAGGACCTGCGCGCCGACCTTCTCGACCGTCCAGCGGCCCTTCGACCACACCAGATCGAAGTCGAAGAGCGTCAGCCGCTGCCCCCACTTCAGGGGCTCCGACAGGACGACCTTCTTGCCCGTCTCCTTGTTCTCCACGAAGTACTCGGGAATCTCCGTGTGCGCGTGTCCGACGAGGATCGCGTCGATGCCGGGGACCTGCTCGGCCACCAGACCCGCCGCGTTCTCGACGTACGGCAGCTGGTCACCGTACGACGACGTGCCGCTGGAGCCCGAGTGCGCCGACACGACGACGACATCCGCGCCCATGGAACGCAGCTTCGGCACCCACTTCGCCGCCTGCTCCTCCAGACCCGGGAACGTCATCTTCCCCTGCACGTTCGCCTTGTCCCAGATGGCGATACCCGGGTTCGTCAGACCGAGCACCGCCACCCGCACATCACGGCCGTGCGGCGTACGCAGCCTCTTCATGACGTACGGGGGGAACGCCGGACGCAGTGTCTTCGCGTCCAGGGCGTTCGCGCCGAGGAGCGGGAAGTCGCACTGCTCCTCGAACTTCCGCAGCACCGGTATGCCGTAGTTGAACTCGTGGTTCCCGAGAGCGGCCGCGTCGTATCCGATGGCGTTCATCGACTGCGCCATCGGGTGCACAGGACCGCGGGCCGCCGTGATCGGGTCGATCTTGGCGTAGTAGTACGACAACTGCGTTCCCTGGATGGTGTCGCCCGCGTCGATGAGCAGCGTGTTACGGCGGCCCTTCTCCTCGCGGACCCGGTTCACCAGGGTGGAGATCTTCGCCAGGCCCACATCGTTGTGCGCCTTGTCGTCGAACTCCTTGTCCGTGAAGTAGTCCCAGTTGAAGACATTGCCGTGCAGGTCCGTCGTGCCCATCACGGTGAAGGAGTACCGCTTCGGCGCCCGTCCCTTCCCGCGCGCTTCGGCGGCGGTGGCAGGGGCGGCGACGGCCCCGCCGGCCATGGCGACACCGGCTCCTGCGGCGGCCGACCGGCCCAGGAACGTCCTACGGTTCAGCGGCATCTTGTCGTCTCCTCGTTCCGTTGCGCTGTGTGACGCGCGTAGATTCTGGCCCAACCCGTCACACCCGCAACACCCCTTTCACGTTTCGATCTGATGACCACCCGTTGTCACCCCCGGATGCGACAGTGGAAAAACGTGACCGACGAACCGAACCCCCCCGGCCCCAACCGCCGCACCCGCGTGCAGAAGCTCTACTGGAACGCCGACGGCACGCCC
>RHMC01000030.1 GCA_003719395.1 Streptomyces altiplanensis | reverse complement strand
TCACCCTCCCCGAGGTCTTGACATCGTCAGCAGGTCCTTAACTTCGTGGCATTGGATGCTCGATGCGATCTTCTACGTCACCGACAACGGCATCAAGTGGCGTACGATGCCTGTCGATTTCCCCGCCTGGGACCGGGCTACGCCGTCTTCCGCAGGTGGCGCAGGACGGGCCTGGTCAAAGAACTGCACGACCGGCTGCGCGGCAAGGTCCGCGTCGCGCAGGGACGACAGGTGGAGCCGACCGCGGGAATCATCGACTCGCAGTCGGTCAAGGCGGCTGCCTCGGTGCCCGCCGCTTCACGCGGCTACGACGGCGGCAAGAAGATCCACGGCAGGCGTCGGCACGTCATCGCCGACACACTCGGCCTGATCCTGATGGTCATGGTGACCGCCGCCAATGTCACCGACCGGCAGGCCACCCGGGACATGCTGCCCCGGCTGCGGACGCGATTCCGCAAGATTGCTTTGGTATGGGCCGACGGCGGCTACACCGGCCGCCTGGTCGGCTGGGCGAAGGAGAAGCTCCAGCTCACCGTTGAGATCGTCAAGCGGAACGACGGCATGAACGGGTTCGTGGTGCTGCCCAGACGCTGGGTGGTGGAGAGGACTATGGGTTGGCTGATGCGCTCGCGCCGTCTGGTGCGGGACTTCGAGGCCCTGCCCGCCGGCAGCGAGGCGTTCATCGACTTCTCCGCGACCATGCTCTGCCCGCCGCCTGGCCCGCACCGCCCCAAGGGCCCGGCCCCTCAGCCCGTCGTGGCAGGCGAGGACGACGCTCGCGGCGTGAACCGGCCCGTCGGCGACGCTGCCAGCCAGTCCCGGTCGGCCAGCCGCTTCGCCCGTGAGCGCACTCCCTCAATCTTTGCCGGAACCAGCTCGAGTCCGAACCGGGCCGCGATCTCCTTCGCTGAGATCCCGTCGGCGCCGGCAGCCGGCTCGGCCTCCACCAACTCCACGATCCGCCGGTAGTCCGGCCCAAGCACCGAGACCAACATCCCTTCCCGGCGGTGCGGCACGATCGACCTGGACGCCGGGACCCTCCCCGACGACGCGGGCGGTGCCCCCTCAGACTCCCGCAAGGCCGGCTCGACAGCACCGGACACACCGCCGGGAGCGGACAGGGCCTCGGCCAGCTCCGCGACCGCGATCACCCGGCGTTCCAGCACCGCTTGGGCCTCGCCGAGCTCTTCCAGGATCCGGTCCGCCTCCGCCTGAAGTGCCTCCACCCGAACCCGGGCGGCCGCCTCACGCTCCTCCAGCAACCCCATCACTGGTGCCACCGACCGCCTCCACGTCATCCAGGACGAACAGAACGGCACATCCCTGCCCCCGACGACACCACGACCATGCTGACCAGCGGAAACTCACCGCTCACATCCGGTAAGACAACGGCTTCTCAGGTGATCTGGTGGACCAGCTGGGTAGTCAGTTCGTAGCGGGCCCCCACGACGGCGAGGCGACCGGCGGCCGCCTTGGCGGCGAGGTCAGGTTCTGCCGCGAGGCGCGCCCGGACGAGCCGTACGTTGGCGTCGATGGTCGCGTCGATGCGGGCGTCGCCCTCCTTGCTGTGGTCGATGGCCGGGGTGATTTGATCGGCGAGGTACTGGATGTGAGCAGGTAGCTGTTTGCCGCTCTCCTCGGCCTCGACCGCGGCGCGCACGGCGCCGCACGACTGGTGTCCGAGCACCAGGACCAGGGGTATGTCCAGTTCCAGGACGCCATAGGCGACGCTGCCGATGACTGCCTCGTCCAGGACCTCACCCGCGCTGCGTACGGTGAGGAGATCTCCCAGGCCTTGGTCGAAGACCAGTTCCGGGGGGACCCGGGAGTCGACGCAGCTGAGCACTACGGCGAAGGGGTGCTGGGCGAAGGTCAGCTCCTGGCGGACCGCGCGCGTCTCGTGCGGGTGCTTCTCACGAAAAGTGCGCCAGCGCGCGTTGCCCGCTGCCAGCTCACGCAGCGCTTCCTCGGCCGTGGCCGGCCGTGGCCGCGTGCGCGGGGCGGCGGACACGGGGGTGGCGTCGACGGTGAGGCCGGCCCCGACAGCGACGGCTCCAGTCAGCGCACCGCGCAGAAGCGTACGACGGCAGGCGAGCGTCGAACCGGCGGACCGAACGACTTCCGCAGGAGAGTCAGAGTTCATGAATCGAACGTAGGGCCGGTGATCGTTCAGGCTCTCCATGTTGCTTAAACATGGTCCGGCACAGGACGATTCATGGCGCGTTGTTGACTGTTGTTTGGTCCAGACGACCAGGGCACCGGCGGTACCGACCTCCCGCCGGAGTCGTCCTCGGGGCGTTGTCACGTTGATGGGCGGGTAGTCGTTTGACAGTGTGTCGGGGTGGGGTGGTGCCGTGCTGGGGCTCGGGATCAGGCCGTGGCGGGCAGGCTGGTGCTGGCGGTGATGTGATGAACCGTTCCGGGTTCGGTAGAGATCCCAGATGTTGGTTGTGACCTGGGGTTTTGTGGTGCTCAGGTAGTGGTTGGCTTCGTATTCGGCGGGCGGGATGTGCCCTATCTCACCGTGGAGCCGGGTGTGGTTGTACCAGTCAGTCCATTCAGCGGTGGCCGGCTCGACCTGGGCGAGGGATCGCCAGGGCCGCTGCGGCTTGATCACCTCGGTTTTGAGTGGGCGTTAGATGTAGGCGAAAAACCAGTTATGGCCTAGTAGGTTCCTCGCCAGGTTGGGGTGGCCTCGTCTGCTATGCGCTTGGCGGAGTTGTCGATCGAAGCGATGTTGATCATCGCCTCGGAGTTGGCCGAGAGCGTTTCGTAGTGGCGGGCGAGGCCTCAAAGGCTTCCGCGCCGTTGCCACCCGCTACGAGAAACGCGCCTACATCTACCTCGGCACCGTCACCCTCGCAGCCCTCCTCATCTGGCTCCGCACGTGATCCGAGAAACAGTGCCTAGCTAGGAGGAGCACTGGAGCGCGCGGACGCCTTCCCTCATCCGGTCACGGAAGTCCGGGGCCCTCTCACCGGGTACGGCCCTGATCGCCGGCCGAACCGTACGGAGACGGGTGGCGCGCCGCGGATCGGCACACGCGTTCCGCGCGGTATGACGGCGTGTGTTCCCGTCAGCGCGACGGGCACCGTGGGCGCACCGGTCTGCAGGCACAGCCGGGCCGCGCCCGTACCGAACGCCCCGAGCCGGCCGTCCCGGGAACGGGTGCCCTCCGGGTACAGCAACACGTGCCACCCCTCGTCGAGAAGGCGCCGGGCCACGCCCCGCACCGCGCGGTTCCGGCCTCCTCGCCCCGTGCGCTCCCGAGCCTCCCGCTGCACCGGGAAGGCGTTGAAGAGGAGGGCCGTGGCCGCTCCGGTCAGCGGGGAGTGGAAGAAGTAGTCAGCGGCGGCTCCGACCACCAGCCGGGACGCGATGGGCGGCGGCAGGGCTCCGAAGATCAGCGGTGTGTCGAGGTGGCTGGCGTGGTTCGCCACGAACACCACCGGGGTCGTGAGCACGGCGAGGTGTTCCGCGCCCTCGACGGTCGGCCGGGCGCAGGCCCAGACGTACGGCCTGAGGAGGGCTCGGTGCACGGCTGTCCGCAGCCCTCGCGCCGGTGCCGAGCGGGCCCAGGCGGTGGGGAGCGGCAGGGCCCGCGTGCCATCGGGGGCCGTCATCGGACGTCCGCCATGGTGATGGGCGGGGTGTGCAGGCAGGTGATGCTCGGGGTGGTGCCGACGATGTGTGAGGCCATCTCCAGGGCGTCGGAGAGGGTCGGTGCCGCTCGGAAACCCATCCGGGCGGCGACCTTCGAGTCACCACCGACGAAGATGACGTCGCCCAGGTGCTGCATCGCGTGGGCGCCCCAGTACCACATGTAGAACGGATGGACGCCGTGGAAAGCGTGGCCGGTCCGGTAGAGGTGGATGTACCAGGGATCCTCCGCGAACCTCTTCTCGAACACCGCTTCCATCCGTGCGGGATCGGTGGTCTCCGTGAGTACCTCTTCGTAGAAGTCGATGTAGCTGGGGTGGTGCACCGGGTGGAAGTCGGGTGTCAGCGGGTGGATGAAGATGCCGACGCCGCCCTGCCGCACGATCGGCTTGTTGAGATAGAAGTTGAAGAGGTAGCCCAGGGCCATGCACATCGCCAGCACCGGGTTCATGATCGAGTTTACGTTGTAGGGACCGACATAGGGCACCCCGAACACCCCGATGTCGGCCTGTCCCCGGACGGGGGTGACCTGCTGGCGGTGCACGTTCGCCAGGGTGATCGGGTGGACCGCGCTCGGGGTGCCCGCTGTGACCCCCGTGACGCCGTACGGCGCCTTGATGGAGTTCAACAGGCGGCGACGCAGCCTCGGCGGCAGGAGCCGGTTGCCGTGCCGGACGCCGAGGAAGCCGATCCGGTCGGCGAGGCTCCACTCCCATTCGTGGGTGGTGAGGAAGCCCATGGACGGCGGGAAGGAGTCGCCGTTGACCGTGGTCTCGACCGTGAAGATCTTCAGTTGGCCGCCGATCACGTCCAGCATGCGGTGGAAGGAGTGGTGCAGGGCGGAGTTCGGCGGGTCGTTGAAGGAGCGTGAGTGTCGCAGGGTGTGCGTGTTGTGGTGGTGGCGCAGGCTGCGGTAGCTCGCCAGACCGACGGCGACGGACTTGGGACCGCCGTTCAGTGCGATCAGGTTGACGTTGACGTAGACGAGGAGGTCGCTCTCGGCCGCCCTGCGATTGATCTCGACGTCTTCGCCGGCGCCGGTCATGCCCAGGTGGAGCAGGTTGTCCCGGTCCTCCGCGTCATGGTTGCGCAGCCGGTGGGGGAAGTAGCCGCGGAAGACGCGATCGCCCACGACGTGCCGCAGTTCCCCGGCGGTCATCCGGCGGTGCAGGGCGTTCGCGGCGATGATCTCGATGTCCTCCACCCCTCGTCGGGCGGCGATCTCGAGGACGTGCTCGATGATCCGTCCGCGCACGTCGGGGCGGCGCATCGACGGCAGGGGCAGGGACACGTCGTCGAAGACCACGGTCAACCGCATGCCCGGCCTGAGGAGTTCGGGCAGCGGCTCGATGCCGTGCGGGTGCAGCAGCGCGTCGCGGATGGCCGTGTCCAGGTCGGGGATACCAGGAAGCGAGGCCGGCGGGTAGATCACCCGGCTGCCCACGGGCAAGCGCTCGGCACGGATGCCCTCCCCCTCGAACAGGACCAGCGGCGGAGTGCGTTCGTCGACGTCGAGTACGAACCCTGGTGTGCTCATGGTGTCTCCTCTTCTCCGTCCGGGAACCGGTGGTTTCCCGCCCGCGCCCCTCGCCCGCGCGCTCCGCCGGCCGCCACGGTCAGCGCCTCCCACCGGGTGGCGGTGTGGGCGCCCCAGTGCAGTACGGGCCAGCGCCTTCGCACGGCGTGCCGGAGCAGGCGTGTGTCGGGGTCGACGGCGTGCGGGTGGCCGACCGCGTCCAGAAGTGCCCGGTCCGAGTAGCTGTCCGCGTAGGCGTAGGCCTGGGCCGGGTCCAGACCGTGCTCGGCCGTGTAGCGTCGCAGCCAGTCGGCTCGCGCCTCGCCGACGGGCGGCCGCGTGGCCAGGCGCCCGGTCATGACGCCGTCGCGGGTCCGCACGCGGCACGCCTCGATGTCGTCGAACAGAGGGCGCAGCGGCTCGGTGAGCAGATCGAGCGCCGGTCACGAGCACGGTGCGGTGCCCTGCCGCCCGGTGCGCACGGACGCGCCTGACCGCCTCGTGCCTGACCCGGTGCAGCAGGGCGACGCCGACGCCCCGCGCACCAGCCGCCGCAGAACGGCTTCGTCCGTGCCCGCGTAACGGCGCAGGAAGACGCGGACGAAGCGGGCTCGATCGGCCCGCTCGGCGAGCAGGTAACGCGGTGCCTCGAGGATCAGGTCCATGAACTCGGCCGGCCAGGCACGGTGCGGCAGGCCCGCAAGCCGTGTCCATACGTAGGACTCGACTAGGTCGGAGGCGACGATGGTGCCGTCGAGGTCGAAGACGGCCACGGCCGGCTCGTTCGCCACCACAGAGCGGGGCGCCGAGGTCAGGGCCGCTCTCGTGACCGGTGTGCGCTGCCGTTCGGCCGTGTCCGCGGCCTCGCGTGCCGCCAGGTGGCGTCGCCAGTCGATCGCGCCCGGGTCGAAGTGGTGCGGCCGCGGGAGTGGGAACGCGTTCCTCAGAGCCACCAGTTCGGTGTCGTCGTAGTGGACCTCGGTCGGGTCGTACACGCCGGCAGCTCCGGTCGCCCGCCGCGACGGGCGCCGGCGGGGAGCGGGGAGGGGAAGGCGACGGTCCGCAGTTCTCCCAGGGTCAGGGGGGCGGGTTGTCGCCGTGCCGAGATGGAAGTAGTGGGGTGAGCCCGGGTCGGGTGACGCGGCGGCCGCGGCCAGGACGGCGTCGGCCATCAGGTCGGCGGGCACGGTGTCGAATACCGTCGTGGTGGAGTCGGCCGCCGTGCCGAGCAGGACGATGGCCGCGGCCGGCGGGACGGCCCTCGTCCTGCCCTCGGACCAGCCCGGGTAGGGATGGCGCAGGGCGTGGCCCACGGGTGCCGGGCGCAGTACGGTCAGCGGGTACGGCCGCCCCAGCTCTTCGATGACACGCTCGGCCAGCACGGCGGCGAGAGTCCGTGCGTCGGGGCGGCCGAGGCCACGCGCACGGGCCCGGCCCTGCTCCACCAGTCGCTGTTCCACCCAGGCCTTGCGGGCCGCCTCCACCTCCCACGCCATGATCAGCGGGCCCGCACCCCTGTGGGCGCGTTCGGCGGCACGCCGTGTCCGGCGCAGTTGGTCGGGGGCCCTCGAAAGACGCTCGGCATCGCTCCTGAGGGCGCGTGCCAGGGCGAGTTCGCGACGCCAGTCCATGTCGTGCTCCAGCCGTTCCTCGCGGACGACCCCGCGTTCGGTGCCGGAGAAACCTGCCTGGGACACGTACACCAGGTGGGGCCGGAGCCGTTGGTGTGCCCACTGCCCGCACAACGCGACGAGCGGGGTGATCTGTTCGTCGTACTCGGCGTCGAGCGACCGGTCCGGCCCGCCGGTGGGGGCGCAGTGGACCACGATGTCGATGCCCGGGGGCGGCGGGACGTCTCCCGGAGGCCCCGCGAGCACGCTCACACGCTGACGGGCCTCGGCCATCGCCGGTCCGGCTCCGACTCCGTCCCTCCATGGCCCGAACGCCTTCCGGCTCAGCAGCAGGGCGAGCCCGTCGTCCCGCGCCGAGGTGCCGCTCCGCGCGGCGGGCTCGTCCGGTGGCGGCACCACGCTGACGTACGTGCGCGGATGCGCTGTCACGAGGCGGTGCAGCACGACGAGTTCGGTGCGTTCGGTGGATCCGGTCAGCAGGACGTGAGTTCCCGCGAGGTCTCGGACGCGGTAGGTACGAGGCATGGGAGGGCGGCTTCCTGACGTGTTTCGGGGGATGTGGTCGCTCGACCCGTCAGGCATCCGGCGCGCCGGGTCCGGGGACGCCCGCGGTCCGGTGATCCCGGTGCCAACGGTCCATAACGGCTTCGCACACCGTCCGCAGTGGCCACCCCAGGGACGTGGCGGCCCGCTCGGCGTCGGACAGTTCGGGCTGCGCGCTGACGGTGCCGTCCGGACGCTCGGCCGTCTTCACCACCACCCGCTCCGGCCGCTCCGCTGGTCCGATGGAGACGGTGACGCTGCGACGGGGAAGCGTCGTCCGCCGGCACGTCGACCACCCGCACCCGCGAGCGTGGTGGTGTGCAGCAGCAGCACGTCGGCGACGGCCTGCCGCACCTGTTGCGGGCACAGCGCCGTGACGAGTCTGCCCGGCCGGCCGTGCCGACCGACGATACCGGTGGTCCAGCAGTCCCAGGCCCCGGCCGCACGGAGCGCGTCCAGCACCGACGGCCAGAGCCGGGGGTCGAGGTCGTCGACGGTGCTCTCCAGGACCACGACGTCGCCCTCGGTCGGCCCGGGCGAGGCCGTCCTGGTCTCGCCCAGGACGACCCGGGTGATGTTGGGGCGGTCCGGGGTATCGCGGCGCCCACCGCCCGTGCCCACGGCGCGCACGGTCATCGGCGGCATCGGGCCCGGTGCGGCCACGGCGGCGACGAGCGCCGCTCCCGTCGGCGTGGTGCGCTCACCGGGGAGGTCACCGCGGGCCAGTTCGAGGCGGGCGTGCGCGGCGATGTGGAGGACGGCGGGGACGGGGACGGGCATCGTGCCGTGGGCGCAGTGGACCTCCCCACTGCCCGCGGCCAGCGGGGAGCAGGTGACCACCGCGTGCTCGGCGAGCAGCCCCAGATCATCCAGCGCGGCGGCGCAGCCCACCACGTCGGCGAGGCGTCGTACGGCCCCCACCTCGTGGAAGTGCACCCGGTCCGGAGTCGTCCCGTGCGCCCGGGCCTCGGCGGCGGCGAGGAGTTCGAAGGTGCGGCGGGCCGCGCGGGCGGCGGCGGGCGTGACGCCGCCCGCGCGGCGAGCAGCTCCGACACGGTCCGCCAGGCGCCGGGCGCGGTCGGGCGAGGCGGGTCGGGTGACCGTCACCCGCGCGCAGGCGAACCCGCCGCGCCGCGCGCGTCCCGACCGTGACGTCGAGGCCGGGCACCTTGAGGGAGCGCACCGCGTCGACCACGGTGCCGGTGTCGGCGCCCCGCGTCCAGGAGCGCGCCGAGCAGCATCTCACCGAGCCACGCCCGCGGTGCAGTCCAGATGGGCGGCGGGGACACGCGGCGCATGGCCCGTCCCGTTCACCGGTCGCCGTCCACGGTCCTGGACGCGGCGCGCGGACGACCGCCGTCGGGCGGCGTGCCGTGCACCGCTTCCACGATCTTGGCGGCGTGCGCGGCGGCGCCGAAGCCGTTGTCGATGTTGACCACGGTCAGACCGGGGGCGCAGGAGGAGAGCATGGTGGCCGCGGCGGCGAGACCGCCCGCGGCGACGCCGTATCCGACACTGGTCGGCACGCCGACCACCGGGGCCCGCAGCAGCCCGGCGACCACGCTCGGCAGGGCACCGTCCATGCCCGCCACGACGAGCACGCAGTCGGTTTCCCGCAGCCGGGGCACGTGCGGGAACAGCCGCCCGATGCCCGCCACCCCGACGTCGTCGACGAGCAGGGATCCGGCCCCGAGCACCGCGAGGGTGGCCAGCGCCTCGCGGGCCACCGGAAGGTCCCCGGTGCCCGCCGTGAGGACGGCCACCATGCCGCGTGGCGGCGGGAGTGCGCCGACGGTGACGGTCCGGGCGACGCGGTCGACCAGCACCGGCTCTCCCGCGCCCTCGAAGTGGATCGGTGCCGCGTTGAGCACGTCGTCCGGACACCGGGTCGCCAGGGCGGGCGAGCCGGGGTCGCGTTCGCGCAGACCTGTGAGGAGCCGCAGCGTCTGCTCGGGCGTCTTCGACGGGGCAAACACCACCTCCGGCACGCCGGTGCGGCGCCGTCGCGAGGTGTCGAGACGGGCGAAGTCCCCGGCCCGGTACGTCTCGCAGTCCAGCAGGTCCGCGAGGTCGGTGTGCTCGGTCATCGTGGGTCTCCCCCGGGTGTCGCGGCCCCGTTCACGGAACCCGTCCGGTAGGGCCCGAGGGTGCCGTCCGCGAGCTCTACCGTCCGGCCGAGCCGGTCGAGCAGCTCGGCCTCCTGCTCGGGCCGCCGCACCAGCCACTGGTGGGCTTCCGCGTCGAGTTCGACGCGGAAGGTCCCGGCCAGGATCCTGACGCGCAGGTCGCGCACGGGTGCGCGCCCTGCGGCCAGAAACTCCCGCACGGCCGTCTCGGCGCGCTCCACGAGTTCCAGCCGCTGTCGGGTCACGGGCACGCCAACCGCGATCCTGGACGCCAGGCAGGGGGTGCCCGGTTTATCGGCCACGGTGAGCCCCCACTCCCGTGCAACGGCCCGGACCTGTGCCTTGCCCAGGCCCGCGGTCGCGAGGGGTTCGACGACTCCTCGCTCCCGCGCGGCGCGCAGCCCGGGCCGGTGCCCGGAACGGTGGTCGTCGCGATGGGTGCCGGTTGCCACGTGGGCGTGGCCGCGGGCCGCCGCCACGTGCGACACCGCGGCCAGCACGGTCCGCTTGCAGAAGTAGCAGCGGTCGCCGGCGTTGGCGCGGTACCCGGGCACGGCGAGTTCGTCCGTCGTGAGGACGACCAGCTCCACGCCCAACTCCGCGGCCGTGCGCCGGGCGAGCACGAGTTCGTCCCGGGCCAGGGCGGGCGAGTCCGCGGTCACCGCCAGCGTGCGGGAGGGGCCCAGGGCTCGTAGGGAGGCGGCGAGCACCAGGGTGGAGTCGACGCCGCCGGAGTACGGCGACGACGACGCTGTCCAGGCGGCCCACCTCGGCGAGCAGCGCGCTCGCGGCGCGGGACGCGGTCGGATCGGTCGGATCGGTCGGATCGGTGGGATCGGTGGGATCGGTCGGGGGTGTCGGCATGTGGTCCTCATCCCTTCAGTGCCCGGTGCAGGCGGTCCGTCAGGCCGGCGACGCTGCCGGCGGCCATCAGCTCCATGACGGGGAGGTCACAGCCGAACACCCGGTGCAGCCCGGCCTTCAGTTCGACGCCCATCAGGGAGTCCAGGCCGAGGTCGGCGAGATGGGCGCCGCGGTCCACGCGGTCGGGAGGCATCTGGAGAACGGCGGCGGTGAGAGCGGTGAGCGTGTCGCCGATGAGGGCCTTCCGCTCCTGCTCGCCGTCCGTCCTCGCGAACCGCTCCCTGAAGTCCTCCGTCGCGTCGCGCGAGTCGGCCTGCGCCGACCCCGGCCGACCGGCGAACCTCGGTGCCTTCAGCGCCGGCAGGATCCTGCCCATCCGGTCCCAGTCGACGTACCCGACCGCTGCGGACACCGCTTTTCTGCTCAGGAAGCGGCCGAGTGCGTCACAGGCCGTGTCCGGCGGGACGAGCCCGAGCCCGGAGTGCGCGATGCTCGCCGTGAGTCCGCTGCGCACGACGTAGCCGGTCTCCCCGATGCCGCCCCAGGCGAGGGCCAGACCGGGCAGCCCCGACGCCCGGCGCGCACGGACCAGGGACTCCAGGTGGAGGTTGGCGGCCGCGTACGGCGCCTGGTGGAGGTTGCCGACGAGGGCGGCGAGGGAGGAGTACACGACGAAGAAGTCGAGCGACCGGTCGCGGGTGATCGCGTGCAGTACGTCGCCGCCGCGGGTCTTCGCCGCGAGGACGGCGGCGAACCGCTCGGCCGTCATCTCCGCCAGCGGCGCGTCGTCGAGGTGCATGGCACCGTGTACGACGCCGCGTACCGGCCGGCCCGATGCGTCGGCCTCGGCGAGGATCGCCTCGATCGCCCCGGCGTCGGTGACGGTCGGCGGCGTGTGCCCGGGCCCGCGTCCCGAGGGCGGTCGAGTTCGTCGAGCAGGTGGGCGCTTCGGGGGAGGCCGCGCCCCGGCGGCCGACGAGTGCCAGCGCACCGGCGCCGCAGTGGGCGAGGTACCGCGCGGTGGCCGCCCCGAGGCCGCTGAGGCCGCCGCGTGACGAAGTAGGTGGCGTCCGGGTCCAGGCGCAGCGGCTCGTCGGGCTGTTCCACGCGCACCGGCTCGGCCGCGTCGAAGGTGACGACGACCTTGCCGAGGTGCCGGGAGTGCCGCAGACTCCGTAACGCCTCCTCGACGGCGGTGGCCGGGTGGGCCTGGTGCGGCAGCGGCCGGTATTTCGCCGCGGTCACCCTCCGCGCCACCTTCGCGAACGCCTCGGCCACCGCCTGTGGCGCGTCGGCGGCGAGCCGGGTGATGTCGACGGCGAAGTAGGAGAGGTTGTCGCGGAAGGGGCGCAGCAGCATGGGCTGGTTGCCGTGGACGTCGCGCTTGCCGAGTTCGACGAAACGGCCACCGGGCCGCAGGCACTCCAGTCCGCGCGCGATGGCTTCGCCCGCCAGGGAGTTGAGGACCACGTCCACGCCCCGGCCGTCCGTGACCTCCCTCACCCGGTCGGCGAAGGAGAGGCCGCGGGAGTCCAGGACGTGTTCGGCGCGATCGCGCGCAGGAGGTCCCGTTTGGCCGGGGTGCCCGCCGTGGCGATCACCGAGGCGCCCAGGTCGCGGGCGTACCGCAGCGCGGCGAGACCGACCCCGCCGGCCCCGCCGTGCACCAGCAGCGTCTCCCCCGGCGCCAGCCGGGCCAGGTCCTCCAGGCTGTACTGCACGGTGAGGTACACCACCGGCAGGGTCGCGGCTTCGCCGTAGCCCATGCCGTCGGGGATGCGTCCGGTCTGCTCGGTCCGCACCCGTACGTGGGAGGCGAGCGTGCCGTGGCCGAACGCGAAGACCCGGTCCCCGGGGGCGAGTTCCGTCACCCCCGGTCCGACGGCGACGACGTCTCCGGCGCATTCCAGGCCGAGCGCCGGTCCGCCGGGCATCGGTGGTTCGGCGCCGGGGGGCAGCATCCCGGCGGCGAGCATCACCGTCGCGGTAGTTCAGCGCCGCGGCCCGCACCCGGACCACGACCTCGCCCCGGCCCGCCGCCGACGGCTCGGCGGGCGCCCACGCCAGCCGGTGCCCGAGCCCGGGGTTGCGCAGCCGGAGGGCGTAAGGGCGGCCGGTGCCGTTCTCCTCCCGCGCGGGGGTACGGAGTCGATCGACCGCGGCACGAACCGGCCTCGGCGGGTGAGGACCACCTCGTCGTCGTCGGTGGGTTCGAACAGTTCCCGCGCGATCCGCCGGGCGTCCATGCCCGGATCGACGGAGTGCTCCAGTGACAGCCGGCGGACCGACAGTCCCGGTCGCTCGTTGGCGAGCACACGTCCGATCCCCCACACCGCGGCGTCCGCGGGATTCCCGGCCCCGGCCGGCTCGGGGAACAGCCCGGTCTCCCCGGTCACCAGCCACATCGAACCCCCGCCGTCCGGCCTCGCCGGGCCGCAGGCGTCCGCCGTGGCCCGGATCAGCCCGGCCCTGCGCACCGTGACGGCCCGGGTATCCTCCCCGGCCGGGGCGTCGAGGAGCAGGACCACGCCCTCCAGTCTGCCCTCTCCCAGCGGCAGTCGGGCCTGCCACGGGTCGGAGAGGTCCGACACGTCCACGACGTCGACATCGGCGCCCGAAGAGGACAGGAGCGAGGCGAGAGCCGGGCCGAGGGCGCTGTCCGGTCGTTCGGTCACCACGCCCCAGCGACCCGGCGCCGGGGCTGGTGACGCTGTCTCCGGAACCGCTCGGGTGGGCCTGCGGTCACGGCGGGCGCACAGCACGGAGTAGGCGTTTCCGCCGACCGCGTCGCCCGTCCGGACCACCCCGTCGAACCCGCACCGCTCCAGGAGAGGCACCCATCCGGTGTGCGGCATCAGTGGTGTGGTGCGCAGGTCGTGGTCGGTCAAGGCCCAGTAGCCGTCGAGGAGGCCGAAGCACGGACCGAGCAGCTCCTCGTCGTGGCTCTCCACGGCGAGGAGGTGGCCACCGTCTGCGAGCAGCATCGCGAGGCGGCGTGCCGTGGCGCTCAGGTCGCCGGTCGCGTGCAGCACGTTCGCCGCCACGACAAGGTCGAAGTCCCCCTCCCGGAAACCTTGTCGCACCGGATCGCGCTCCAGGTCCAGGGTCCGGTACTCGATGAAGTCGTAGGCCTCGAAGCGGGCCCGGGCCGGGGGAAGAAGCCCTCGGAGACGTCCGTGTAGACGTACCGGGTGAGGTGGGACGGAAGCGCCGGGAGCAGCACGGCTGTCGTACCTCCGGTGCCCGCGCCGACCTCCAGCACGCGCAGCGGTCGGTCGGCCGGCCAGGTCCCGAGCGCCTCGACCAGCAGGGACCGGGCGCACAGGCCGAGGGCCCGCATGTCCGGCGTGTCGTTGTAGAGCGCTTCGACGAAGTGCCGGTCGGCCTCGCCAAACAGCACCTCCCGGGGGTCGGCCTCTCCCTTGAGGATCTGCGGCAGGTGGGTACCGCACCGGGTGTAGACGGCGATGGCCGAGATCCACTGGGGGAAGTCCTCCGCGCAGGACCGCACGTGCTCCAGTGGCCGGGCCGTGCCCGTGAAGCGCCGGCGCTCGCGGTTTGGTGTGCCCGCGCCCGTCCGTTCGAGCAGGCCGGCCCGCTCCGCCATGTCGGTCAGCAGGAGGACGTACCGGTCGTACCGCGGCCGCACTCCCGCGGCCCGCAGGTCCTCCGGTGTGAACTCCCGCGCCCCGGGAAGCAACCGGGCGAGGGTGTGCGCGGCCCAGTGGCCGATCGCGGTCTTGATCCGCGGGGCGAAAGCGGAGTCCGCGGAGCCGCGGGCCTCCTGCCGTGCCTCCTTCGTCGCGTGCCGGGTGACGGCGCGGAGCAGGTCCGCCGGCGCGGGGAACGGGACCGGCTCGCCCTGATGATCGCCCTCGCGGGGCGCGGCCCGCAGCACCTGCGTCACCTGCTGGAGTTCCTCGGCTCGGCCGGCCGCGACACCCCTCAGGCGGCACCCCGCCAACTCCACCGCGACGCGACCGGCCTCGTCCACCACGGCGAGGTCGAAGACGGCGTCCCGAGGGCCGGGCGACACCGCCCGGACGTGGATCAAACCGCGTTCCGGAAGCCGGTTCCACACACGCGCGGCCGCGATGGCGGTCGGCACGTACATCCGGCCGCCGGGCAGGGCCGCGAGCAGGGGCGAGGCCGCCTGGAGCGCGCCGTCGAGCACGGTGGGGTGCGCCTCGTAGCCGTCGTCGCGCGCCGGAGGCCGCCATGCGTACTCGGCCAGCACCTCGCCCGCGCCCGCCCACAGCCGGGTCAGCACCCGGAAGGACGGGCCGTACCCCAACCCGGCCCGCGCGGCCTCCTCGTAGTGGCGCGCCGCGTCCACCGGGGCGCCGGCCCGGCCCAGCCGCTCGCGTACGGCGCCGAGGTCGTCGGGGTCCGGCGGCCGGGCGGCCAGGCGGCGGACCCGCCCTCGGGCGTGTGTCCGCCAGGAGGCCGCGGTGCCGACGCGCGAGGCGATACGGACCACGCCGTCCTCCTCCGACAGCGAGGTCTGCAGCACCACCTCATCGACTCGTCGTCGCGGGGCATGACCATCGCGCGCACGATGTCGAGGTCGGTGACCTCCGCGGCATGCGCGAAGGCGGCGCGCCCGGTGGCGAGGGCAGCCTCCAGATACGCCGCGCCGGGCATGACCACGGCCCCGCCGACCCGGTGGTCCTCCAGCCAGGGCAGCCGGAGGCTGCTCAGAGTCTGGTGCCAGGCGGGCTCGGCGACGGCCACGCGACGGCCCAGCAGTGGATGGACGAGACTCGGGTCCTGCGGAACCCGGGCCCACGCGTCCGGCGAGCCGTTCCAGTGGCGTTCGCGCTGCCAGGGATACGAGGGAAGGGTGACGACCCGGCCGGGGCGCGGGAAGAGGCCGTCACCGGTCCGCACCCCCGCGGCGAGCAGGTGCGCGACCGTCCGGCGTACCGCCTCGGGGCCGTCCTGGTCCCGGCGGCAGGTGGGTACCACCGCCGTCGCCGTGGTCAGCCGCTTCAGATAGGGAACGAGCACGGTGTGCGGGCCGATCTCGACGAACAGGTCACAACCGCCTTCGGCCAGTGCCCGTACGGCGTCGGCGAACAGGACCGGTTCGCGCACGTTGCGCCACCAGTGGTCCGCGTCCAGTCCCTCGCCCTCGGCGAGGCCACCCGTAACGGTGGAGGCGAACAGGATGTGGTGGGCGCCGGTCCGCAACCGGGCGAGGGCCGCCTTCAACGGCTCCTCGACGCCGTCCATGGCCTTGCTGTGGAAGGCGTAGTCGAGATCCAGTTCGCGGAAGAAGACGCCACGGGCCCCCATGTCCCGGCCCAGCTCCGCGAGCGCGGCGGGATCCCCGGCGAGAGTGACGTCGGTGGGGGTGTTGACTCCGGCCACCTCCAGGTGGCCCGCATGGGCGGCGATCTCCTTCCGGGCGGCTTCCCGTGACAGTCCTACGGCCGCCATCCGGCCACGTCCCGCGGTCGGCGCCTGGGCGCGGCTGCGTGCGGCGACGACCAGGCATGCGGCGGCCAGGTCGAGGGCCCCGGAGACGTGGGCGGCGGCGATCTCGCCGACACTGTGGCCCACGACGGCGTCCGGCCGGACAGCGTTAGTCTCCAGCAGCCGCACGAGACCGACGACGGCGAACAGCAGCGGCTGGGCGACCTCGGTCAGATGGAGCCGGGATTCCGGCGCTGTGAGTTCCTCGACGACGGACCAGCCGAGCCGGGGGGCGAGTTCCGCGTCGATGGCCTCCACGGCCTGCCGGAAGGCCGGCTCGCCCCGCAGGAGGTCCACTCCCATGCCGTGCCACTGGGAGCCGTTGCCGGAGAAGACGAACGCGACCTTGCCCGACGCGGCCGGGACGGCGGGCACCGTGCCGTTGGCCACCGCGCGGAACGCCTCCGCGGCCTCGACGGGGTCGTGCGCCAGCACGGCGGCGCGGTGCTCGTGGCGCGCACGGCGTACGGCCGAGGTGTAGGACACGTCGTAGAAGTCGCCCTCGTCGGTCAGCTCCAGCTGCTGCGCCATCTGCTCCGCGGCGGCCCGCAGCGCCCCGGGGGTGCGGGCGGAGACCACGACGGGAAGCCGGCCGGCGGGCGTGGGAACCGGCTCTGCGGCCCGTTCGGGGGGCGTGGTGAGGACGATGTGGGCGTTGGCGCCGCCGAAGCCGAAGGAGTTGACGCCCACGTACGGCCGTCCGCTGCTTTGCAGTTCCTCGAAGCCGACCACGGGCCGGATGTTGTGACCCGCGAAGTCGATGTGCGGGTTGAGCGGCTCGGCGTGCGCGTGGCCGGGATCCCGGCATGGCGCAGGACCAGCAGCGCCTTGAACACTCCGGGCATGCCCGAGGCGGCCTCGAGGTGTCCGATGTTGCTCTTCACCGAGCCCGATCGGCAGGGCGCCGGTGGAGCGGCCGGTCCCCAGTGCGCGGCCGATGGCCGCGCACTCGACGGGATCGCCCACCGGCGTGCCGGTGCCGTGCGCCTCAGGTACGCCACGTCGTCGGGTGACAGCCCGGCTGCGGCGTACACCTCGCGCAGCAGCGCTTCCTGGGCCTCCGCGCTGGGCACGGCCAGCCCGGACGTGCGGCCGTCGTTGTTGGTGCCGCCGGCGACGATCAGGCCGTGGATCCGGTCGCCGTCGGCGAGCGCGTCGTCCAGCCGTTTCAGCAGGACGAGGCCGCCGCCTTCGGACCGTACGAACCCGTCCGCGTCGGCGGAGAAGGCGCGGCACCGCCCGGTGGGGGAGAGCATCGACGCGCCCGAGAAACCGGCGAACCCCTGTGGGTTGATCAGGATGTTGACACCGCCGGCCAGCGCGGCCCTCGACCGTCCGGAGCGCAGGTGCTCACACGCCTGGTGCAGGGCCGTCAGCGCCGACGAGCACGCCGTGTCCACGACGATGCTCTGTCCGTGCCAGTCGAAGAAATGCGAGACGCGGTTGGCGGTGTTGGAGACCGCCATGCCCGTAATGGTGTACGCGTTGCCGGTGTGCGGGGCGCAGGACTGCAGTTCGCCGTAGTCGCGGCTGGAGCAGCCCACGAACACGGCGGTGTCGGAACCCGCCGTGCGCCGGTGGTCGATTCCGGCGTCGTCGAGCGCCTCGACCGCCAGCTCCAGCGCCAGCCGCTGCTGCGGGTCCATCCGTGACGCCTCGCGCGGGGATATGCCGGTGAAGAAGGAGGTGTCGAAGCCCGTGATGTCGTCGAGGAAACCCCCCGCGGCCGTATAGCTCACCCCGGGGCGCCGCCGCCTCGCGTCGGTGAAGTCCGCGGCGTGGAAACGGTCGTCGGGGACGGTGGCCACCACGTCACGGTCGACGGTCAGCACCCCCCAGAGGTCGTCCAGACCCCGGATACCGCCGGGGAGGCGGCAGGCGGCGCCGACGACGGCGATGGCGTGCGGAGGCAGTGGCTGCGGGGAACTGGACACGAAGACCTCCGGAAGATCGTGGTGGGCGGCTGACGTGACGGGTGATCACATGCCTGCGGTCATCCAATGTCCGGTGTGGGGTGCCGCCCCGGCGAAGCCCATGGCCCGCGCCAGGTAAACCCGGTTGATCGGCGGCGGATCGGGTAGTCCATCCGTCCACTCGACGGCGAAGCCGCGGTCGTAGACCCGTCTGTGGTGGCAGTAGCTCAGGAAGCCCGGTAGGTGATCTGCGACGAAGCTCTCGACCGGCGTGGGGTCCGGCAGATCGCCGACGCAGTCAAGGGCGAGGCCGG
The DNA here is from genome assembly GCA_003719395.1 of Streptomyces altiplanensis. Lineage (GTDB taxonomy): Bacteria > Actinomycetota > Actinomycetes > Streptomycetales > Streptomycetaceae > Streptomyces > Streptomyces altiplanensis. Next base: position 38,389 of record RHMC01000030.1, on the reverse strand, counting down.
GGTGGTGTGCTTCGACGGCTTCGACGATCAGCCGCATCGGCGTCTCTCTCGGGTGGACGACATGGAACGTCCGCACGCCGTGGCCGAGGTCCTCCGCCGCGTCGTGGCCGATGCGCAGCATCGCCTCCGTGGCGTAACCGTCCGGGAGGATGTTGAACTCCGCGTCCGCAGGCACGCGCAGCCGCAGTCCCAGCCCGTCCCGGCGCAGCGACACCGCCGGGGGGATCCCCGACGCACCGTTGCGAGCAATGGTGTCGATCATGTCGCCCAGGACCCGCAGCGGGTGCCCCGGCATTCCCTCCCGATGTGCCGCTTCGGAGGCGATGATGCCGGGACGCAGGACGACGACCGACCGGCCCAGCCGCCGCGCCCAGTCCCGCACCAGCGTCTCCGCCCGGTACTTGGACTCGTCGTAGTGGGTCTCGAAGCCGAACGCGTCGGTGAGATCCTCTTCGGCGACCACGCCCCTCCGGCGCCCGCCCGCCACCGCCACGGTGCTCATGTGGACCAGTCGGCAGCCCGGCGGGGTCGCCTCGACGAACTCCAGGACGCGCTCGGTACCGTGCACATTGGTCCGGAACAGCCGCTCGCGCTCTCCCGTCAGGGCGATGTCCCCGGCGCAGTGCCAGACCGATTCGGCCTCCCGGGCCAGACGCCCGTACACGGCAGGCGCCAGGCCGAGCCACGGCCGGGTGACGTCGCCGCCGACGCAGCGCAGCCGAGAGCGGGCCCGCGCGCCGATCCCGCCTCCCGCGAGGCCTTCCAGGATCGCGAGGACGCGGAAGCGCAGCTCGGATGCGGCTCCCCTGCCCAGCACGGTGACATGCCGTTCGCGGGTGGTGAGCAGACCGAGCAGGAGCCTGGAGCCCAGGAATCCGGTGGCGCCGGTGAGCAGTGTGGTCACGTGGAGCAGCATGGGCCAGTTCCCGCGAGAACATCAATCACTCTTTGGAATTAACCGATTACTTTATGAAATCGCCAAGTTGTGTGTATGGTTCGCCCGCCGAGGAGCGATTCGCGCCCGAGCGAGGATGGACCGTCCGGGCCGTCGCGGGCTCCCCGACACCGACGTTCGCCACCTGCCCGCCGCCGCCACGACACCGGAACCACCGCTTCCCTCCCGTGCCCGCACCCGGCTCGTCCACCCCTCCCCCGGCGGAACCGCGAGAGTCCGCCTCCCGAACCGCGAGAACCCGACCACCAGGAGGCCGTCATGTCCCTCGCCCTCGTAACCGGCGCCACCTCGGGTATCGGCCGGGCCTTCGCACGGCGCCTCGCCCGGGCAGGCCATGACCTGATCGTCGTCGCACGCACGCGACACCGTCTGGAGGAGCTCGCCGAGGACCTGCGACGGGAGTCGGATGTCCATGTGGAGGTCATCACCGCGGACCTGTCCACGGTCGAGGGCTGCCGGTCCGTCGAGGACCGCCTCACCGCCACACCGTTCGTCGAGCTGTTGGTGAACAACGCGGGGATCATGCTGAGGGAGCCGTTCCCGTACACCGACGACGCCGACGAGGAACGACTGCTGGCGGTGAACGTCCGCGCGGTGCTGCGCCTCACCCATGCCGTTCTCCCCGCCATGATCGAGCGGGGGTCGGGCCGGATCGTCAACGTCTCCTCGTTCAGCGCGCACGGTCCCGGCGCCCTCGCCACCACCTACCCAGCCAGCAAGTCGTGGGTGCTCGCCTTCTCCGAGGCGGTGGGCAGGTCCGCACGGGTGCGCCGGGCCGGTGTCCGGATCATGGCGCTCCTGCCCGGCTTCACCCCCACCGAGCTGCACGAGCGCTCCGGCATCGATCTGACGAGCCTGCCCCGCTGGATGTGGCTCGACACCGACCGGGTGGTGGACGCAGCACTGCGCGACCTGGAGCGCGGCAGAAACGTCAGCGTGCCCAGCGTGCGCTACAAGCTGGCGGCCTGGGGTCTGCGCCACCTTCCGCGCCCCCTCCTGCTCCCCCTGTCGTGGGACTTCTCGGCACCGAGTGGATTCTGGCGCCCCGGCGCTGACCGCGTTCGGAAGCCCGTGTGACCGACGGCGTGTGCGGCGGGAACGGTGCGGACCCCTGCGGCGCGGCTGCCGCGTACAGCGCCGGACGACCGGTCGCGGGCACTTTGGCGGAAGCGGACTCGTCCCACCACCCCGGTGGTTTCCGCGGTACGGGTCGCGACAGCCTGCAACCGCACACCAGCACGCTGGAGACCACTCGCACGTACGGTCGACTGATGTAACCCACTCGCGTGAAGTCAAAACGAGGGCCCTTACTCATCATCGCTCTCCGGTGACAATCGACTTTCCATGATGGGGAGTTGCCGCCGAGCATGGTGCCGGCTCCCGCCCGTCGGCGATGTGCGGAGGAACCGTGAGGGGAAAGGGCTTCCCAGGCGTCGCCCAGCAGGTGGCTGCCTTCGTGGAACACGTGGTGGGCGCCCCACTCGAGTTCGGCGTTCGCGCTTGGGACGGCAGCACGGCCGGAGCCGGAGCCGGTTCGACGCTGGTACTGCGCGATCCCCGGGCGGTACGCCGGATGCTCTGGCGACCCGGGCAGCTCGGTGCCGCCCGCGCTTTCGTGGCCGGTGACTGTGACATCGAAGGAGATCTCGTCGCCGTCATGCGGCAGCTGGGCTCCCTGGTGGGGGCGTCACGGCTGGACCTGGTGAGCGCCGCGCTGGCGAGTCTGCGGACCGGGGTTGACCGCAGGATGTTCGGCCCTCCCGTCGCCAGGCCCTCGGCCGAGGTCCGCCGGTACCGCGGGGCCCGTGCCGTCCGGCACCACTACGACGTGGGTGACGAGTTCTACCGGCTGGTGCTGGGGCCGCCCATGGTCTACTCCTGCGCGTATTGGCCCGATGGCGAGCGGACCGGCTATGGGCTGGCCGAGGCTCAGCGGGCCAAGCTCGACGTGGTCTGCCGCAAGCTCGGCCTGCGACCGGGGATGCGGCTGCTGGATCTCGGCTGCGGCTGGGGCAGTCTGCTCCTGCACGCGGCGCGGCACTACGGTGTGGAAGGGGTGGGCGTCACCCTCGCCCGGAACCAGGCGCGACTGGCCTCACGGCGAATCGCGGAGGCGGGCCTGGAGAACAAGGTCCAGGTGCGGCTGCAGGATTACCGGGCGGTCCGGGACGGCCCGTTCGACGCCGTGGCCAGCATTGAGATGACCCATCACCTGTCCCGGTTCGGCCAGCGTGAGCACGCGGCCGCCCTGGCCCGGCTGGTGGTGCCGGGCGGCCGTGTGCTCAGCCACGAAATGTGCGTACTGCCGAACGGGCGGGAGCTGATGCACAGCCCTTTCATGCTCCGGTACCCGCACCCGGACCTCCGTCTCGGAACGGTCGGCCGCAGCGCGCTGCTCGCTGAACGTTCGGCCTGGAACTGCTCGACACGGAGAACCTCCGGGAGCACTTCGTGCCCACGATCCGGGGTTGGCTGGCCAATCTGGAGCAGAACCGCGAGCAGGCCACCGCGCTGGTCGAGTACCAGACGGTAGCTGTCTGGCGGCTCTTCTTCGCCGTAGGCCTGCTGGCCTTCGAGGCCGGCCTGGCCAGCGTCCAGCACCTGCTCTACACCCGGCCCGACCGGTCGGCCGACACGTCCTCACCGCACAGCCAAGCGGATACCGGCGGCCGCAGGCGGGCGGCGACCCGGCCGGGACACCCCCTTACTGATCGTCACCACCTGCCAGTGCCCACCCTCGGCTGCTGCCGGGGATGCGGCGACGGCACCGCGGCGAGCGCAGGGGCCACACCATGCCATCCGCCGACAGCCTCATGGAACTGCGGCGGGATACGATCGTGGACGGAATCCAGCGGCTGCCACCTGGTCAGCGGGTCGGGGCTGACGGCCTCCCCCATTACCTTCTTGGTGGCCCCGCAATGGGGCGCCTGGCCTCCGGAGTCGGCATGACTTTCTCCCCCTGTCGAACGCATGGCCTGGGGGGTGGTGTCACCGGCTCCGGAGGCATCGACAGACCGCTGATTAGGGGCATGACCACCGGCTTCTTCGCAGGTCGGGAGGCTCTTCGTAATGTGGATGTGGCGATCGGTGCCGTGGGACGGCCGGGCGGGGACGAACGAAGGACGCACGTGATCGACGTCAGCGAGATCAGCGTCTTCCTCGGCCTGGACGTCGGCAAGGGCGAACACCACGCCACTGCCGTCACCCCGGCCGGGAAGAAGGCTTTCGACAAGCGGCTGCCCAACAGCGAACCCAAACTCCGCGAGGTCTTCGGCAAGCTACAGGCCAAGCACGGGACCGTGCTGGTGATCGTGGACCAGCCCGCATCGATCGGCGCTCTGCCGCTGGCGGCAGAGCGGACAGCCAGCGCAAACGGACCAGCGTCCTGGCAGCACTCCAGGACCTGACGGCGGCCGGCGAGCGCACCGCCTTCGCCACGGTCGCCCGAGCGGCCCAAGTGCCCACCTGGCTCGTCTACGCCGAAGGAGTACGCGAGCACGTCCAGGCCGCGATCCACCAGCAGTCACATGAACCCGCGAAGGCCCGAAGCCAGGGCCGGCAGACCAGCCCGGCGAGTCTGAAGACCGACCTCGCCCTGGCCCGGGAAGAAATCACCGCTCTGCGGGACGAACGCGACCGGCTCCACGAAGCCGTCCAGCAGCAACTAGGTCACCAACTCGACCAGGTCAGCAATCGTCAGCTGACCGACCGTGTCACCGAACTCACCGAACAAGTACGGCAGTTGGAGCGGTCCGAAGCGCAGGCCAGGACCTAGGCCGAGCAGCTCAGCTCACGCGCCGCGGAACTGCAGGCCGACCTTGCGGCGGCCCGCACCAGTCTGCGGAGGATGATCAGGCAGCAGGCAGGCCCACCCGACGGGCAATGACCTCGGCCGGCTCGCCCAGCAGCTCGGAGGCCAGGCCCAGCAGCGGAGGCGTCAGCTCGGGATGATCGCCCCTGCTGCCCGCCCTCAGTAGCTCAGCCACCGCGAACAACTGCATCTGACGCTCTCCAGCACCGGTCAGGAGCCCGGAGAAGCGGTCCGCGATCTCCGCCGCCACAGCGGGCTGCAAGAGCGAGTACGCGCGGAGAACGGCAACATCCCATCCCACCCCGCCGGAGCGAGCCCCCATCCCTCCCAGTCAAGAAGGACGCATGCCGGAGCCGCCAGATTCGCCCAGTGCAGATCACCATGGCCGGCTTTCCACACGGCGACTTCGGGGGGCAACGCGGCCGCCGTTGATCCACTCCAGGCGCCGGTTCACCAGGTCCTGACGGACCGGCACCCGGTCCGTCGCGGTCTCCGCCACCGCGTCGAGGGACACCTCAAGCCCCTTCCACCAGCTTTCCGACAACCGCACGGGTCCCTGCAGCTCGGGCGTCATGGAGATCGGGGCGTCCTCGGCGAACGTCGAAAGTTCGGCCCGGAAACGGAGACCTTCCTCAGCCCAGTCACGGACCCTCGTCAGTTCCGGCCGGGATGCCCCCACAATGACCTGCGCGGATTCGTTACCCGCCCAAAGCTTCTCGCTCACCTTGTCCGCCGGCGCGACGACCACCCGAAGCCACCTGTCGAGCCCGTTCGCCGTCACCTTGCCGCCCAGGGTCCGCCCTCTCCAGCCCTCGGCGCGGATCCCATCGGCGGTCTGACAACCGAACTCCGCCGCAGCCCGCACGAACACCTCCTGGAGGAACTGGAGATCAGCCTCAGACGGCTCCCACATCGGCACCGTTTGTCCCCTCAGATCCGAAAACTGACACAGCCAACTCTGGAATTCTTGTCCAGAAGAGCGAGCGGTCGTCACAACTTGCCCAACTCGTGCGGACCTTGGCCTGTAACAACCAAGGCGCCTGCCATGATCGCCATCATGGAGATACACATCGCACCAGCCGGGGTGGCCGACTTCTACCAGGTCCTGACCGATCACCCCCGTTACTGGGGCAAACGTGATCTTCGGTCGCTGCACCTTCTGGCGCTGGTGCAGGAGTTCGGTTCTACCTGCTTGGTTGCCCGAGCCGAGGACGGAATCCGTGGATACATCTTCGGGTTCGTCACCCCAGACGGCACCGGGTACGTGCATTTGATCGCCACACGGGACGACGCCCGTGGCACCGGTCTCGGGCGTCGTCTGTATACGGCGTTCGCCGAATCGGCAGAACGTCACGGTGCACAGCAGTTGAAAGCGATCACATCAATCGAGAACACCGGCTCAATCGCCTTCCACCGCAGCCTCGGCTTCGACACGAAGATCGTCGACGACTACAACGGCCCGGGTCTGGCTATGGCCGTCTTCCACCGAGACCTGCCGCTCAACGTCTCGCAGCCCTGACCAACCTGCCGTCGCTGGAAATCGCTCCCGTCACGGAACAGACCGCACGTCCGGCCCGCGTATCCAGGCCCTACGTCAGATCATGGTGCAGAACTACCACCGTGACGCCGCAGGACACCTGCGCTGGCGCACCGCCGAGACGGAGGGCGGGCCCGGGGCTGCCGCCCTTGTCCCTGGGCGATCGTCTCTCCCTACGACACCTCAGCCCGCTACGCACGGCACGGACATATCATCAGATGGAAGGGGTTCTCCGCTCACCTGACCGAGATCTGTGCTCCCGATGGCCCCAACGTGATCACAGACGCGGCCACCATGGCTACACCTCCCTGCCCCACCTGGAACAAGCCACCCGTGAACACCAGGTCACCGTCTCCGGGCCGCTCCGCAGCAACCCCACCCGCCAACACCGCCGGAACGAGGGCTTCGCCCGGGACGACTTCCACATCGACTATGACCGCCAGCAGGTCACCTGCCCCCAGGACCAGGTCAGCGCGGGCCGGCACGGCCCCTGCCCGACCTCACCCACCGCGGCCCCGCTGATCGTGGCCAGGTTCACCAAGAGTCAGTGCCGGCCCTGCCCGGCCCGCGCCCAGGGCACTGCCTCCCGCGAAAGCTCCCGCACCATGGGCTTTCCCCCACGGGAACTCCGCGACCTGCAACTCCGCGTCCGCACCGAGCAGCAGACACCCGAGTGGAAGACCCGCTACGCGGGTGCGCTCCGGAGTGGAGGGAACCGTCAACGAGTTCGCCCACGGACAGGGCATGCGACGCTGCCGCTACCGAGGACAGGGAAAGGCCCACATCCAGCACGTCCTGACCGCCATCGCCGTCAACATCGAGCGCCTCAGCGGACTGCCGCCGACCGAGGAAACCCCCCACGCTCCGCCGGCCGACTGCCTTTCAGAACTACCTCGACCAGCGCGAGACACCCCGGCCGAAGTCCTGGCGAACCCTGGGCATCTGACCTGGCAACTCCGAGATCCCCGACAGAGTCAAGCTGAGCCGCTGGGTACGGCTTGCGTTCACTCACCCCGCCACCTCAACAGGTCACCGGCCGCGGACCAGCCCATTCCGCTCCCGCCCACACGATCAGGCGACACCAGCACCACCCGAAGACCTATGAACCGTCCCCGGAGTTACCAACCCCGACTCGTAAGCCACGATGACCAGTTGCGGCCGGTCGCGTGCCCCGAGTTTGCCCATGATGCGGCTGACATGGGTCTTGGCGGTCAGTGGGCTGAGGCCGAGGGCGTCGCCGATCTCGGTGTTGTTGAGGCCGCGCGCGACGAGGGTGAGGACCTCGCGCTCACGGTCGGTGAGGCATTCGGGGCCGTTCTCGGGTGGCGTTGCCGTGGGGCTGCGCAGGAAGCGGGCGATGAGCCGGGAGGTCGGTCCGGGCGAGAGGAGGGCGTCCCCTCCGGCCACCGTGCGGATCGCCTCGAGGAGTTCGGCCGGGCGGGTGTCCTTGACCAGGAAGCCGGAGGCCCCGGCGCGCAGGGCCTCGACGATGTTCTCGTCCGTGTCGTAGGTGGTGAGCACGAGTACTTTCACCCCGGCCAGATCCTCGTCCGCGGCGATCAGCCGGGTGGCCTCGATGCCGTCGAGGTCGGGCATGCGGATATCCATCACCACCAGGTCGGCGCGTGCACTGCGGGTCAGTTCGACGGTCTCCCGGCCGGTGGCGACCTGGCCGACGACCGCCATGTCCTGGGCGGACTCGATGAGCATCGCGAACGCGGCCCGTACGAGCGTCTGGTCGTCGGCGAGCAGTACGCGGATGGTCATGGTCCCTCCCAGCGGCAGTACGGCACTGACCTCGAAACCCTTACCGGGAAGCGTCCCGGCGTCCAGCGTTCCGCCCACACTGCGCGCCCGCTCACGCATGCCGACGAGCCCGAATCCGGGCGCCCCCGCCCGCGCCGATCCCGTCGTCGGTGACGGTGACCCGCAGGGCGCCCTCCACGGCACACACCCCGATCCTGATGCCGACGTTCCCGCCGGCCGCCGTGCCGTACGGCGTTGGTGAGGGCCTCCTGCACGATGCGGTAGGCGGCCGCGCCGACGGCGGGCGGTACGTCGTCGGTGGTGAGCGTCAGATCCACCTCGGCCCCGGAGATCCGGCGGCTTCCGCGAGGCCTTCCAGTCCGTGCAGGTCGGGCAGCGGGTCACGGGGCGTCGCGGGCGTCGTGCGTGCGCAGCACCCCCAAGGTGGTGCGCAGTTCACCGCGGGCGGCGCGAGGTCTCGGCGATGTCGTCGAGGGACTTGGCGACGGCCTCGCGGTCCAGGCGCTCGGGGTCGGCGTTCCAGGACGTGCGCGGCGACGGAGGTCTGCACGCCGATCAGGGTGATGCTGTGCGCGAGCAGATCGTGGAGGTCGCGGGCGATGCGCAGCCGTTCCTCGGCGACCCGTCGGCGAGCCTCCTGTTCGCGTGTGCGTTCGGCGCGCTCGGCGCGCTCGACAACGGCAGCGACGTACTGCCGGTAGAAGCGCAGCGCGATACCGATGAAGATCACGGCGATCACCCAGCCGGCGGCCTGCAGCGCCTCGGCGGCCTGTCGCCTGTTGACCACCATCATGGTGCTCAGCGCCACGGCCAGGACCATGCCGCTGGTGAGCAGGGTGTAAAGGGGCCGACAGGTGACGGCGACGCTGTACACCGTGACGACCGAGACGGGGAGCGGGGCGGTGTGGTTGTTGTCAAGGGCGTGGTACGGCAACAGCAGGGCGGCTTCCGCGACCAGCAGCGGCAGCGGATGGCGCCGCCACCACACGATCGGGATCTGTCCGGCGAGCAGCAGCAGCCAGCCCAGCGCGTCCGGTCGCCGGGCCGGGTCGGTGAGGAGGGCGAGGGCGACGGCCTGGGCGGTGACAGCGAGGACGAGCAGGAGGTCGTTACGGGTGGCGTGCGGGGTGGTGCGCGGGTCGCGGTTGATCACCGCCATGATGCGTTCGCCGATACGGGGTTCGCGTTCTGCTTCGGGCACGGGCTCATTCTCCGTAACGAGGGCGCCCCTCCGGTAGGGGAGGGACGCCCAGGGGGATCACGTGGGTCGGGAAGGTGTCATACCTTCACCGGCTGCCGGGCCGGGGTCCGGGAATCCGGCGACTTCGACATCGGGCCGGGCCACCACACCTTCCCGCCGAGGGCGACGCCGGCACTGGTGACCAGGTAGGTGCGGACGAGGAACGTGTCGAGGAGCACCCCGATCGCGATGACGAAGCCGAGCTGGACCAGCGAGACCAGGCCCATGTTCATGAGCACCGCGAAGGTGGCGGCGAGGACGAGGCCCGCGGAGGCGATGACACCGCCGGTGGTGCGCAGGGCGGTGAGGGCGGCCTCGGCGGGTTCGGCGCCGCCCAGGGACTCCTCGCGCATCCGGTGCATCAGGAAGATGCCGTAGTCGACGCCGAGGGCTACCAGGAAGACGAAGGACAGCAGGCCGAGGGCGGGGTCGGTGCCCTCGAAGCCGAACAGCGGCTCGAACACCAGCCCGCCGATGCCGAGGGAAGCGCCCCACACCGCGACCACGGCGGCGACCAGCATCAGCGGGGCGACCAGGGAACGCAGCAGAACGATGAGGATGAGCAGGACGGAGAGGAGGACGATCGGCACGACGACCTTCTGGTCGCGGGCGTTGGCGTTCTCCAGGTCGATCTGCTGGGCGCTTGCCCCGCCGACGTAGGAGCCGTCGAGTGTGTCGCGCAGGCTCTCGATCGTACGGGTCTCGGCGCCCGTCTGCGGCGGGGCGGAGGCGATCACGGACACCTCGGTCCAGCCTCCTCCCGTCCGGCCGATCTGAGCGGACTCGACACCCTCGGTGGCGGTGGCGCCCTTGAGGGTGGCCTCGGCGCGGTCGGCCGGAGTCATGACGGTGACGGGCTGGCTGGAGCTCTCCGGGTAGGCGTCGGCCAGTGTCAGCATGGCGGAGACGGACTCCGGCCGGTCGACGAAGGCGTCCTCCTGCTTGAGGTCGCCGGGCAGGTTCAGGGCGCCGAGGGCAAGCGCCCCGAGCGCGACGGCGCCGGCGGCCAGGACGGCCACGGGGCGGCGTCCGGCGGAGCTTCCCATCGCGGAGAACAGCGAGCGGCGCTGCTTGGGGGTGCTGCCAAAGGCCGGGATGAGCGGCCAGAACGCGCGGCGGCCCAGCAGGACCAGGAGCGCGGGCAGCAGGCTGAGCATGGCGACCAGCGCGCACAGCACGCCGACGGTGCCGAGCGGGCCCATGCCGCGGTTGGAGTTGAGGTCGGCGGCGAGCAGGCACAGCAGGCCGGCGGCGACGGTGCCGGAGGAGGCGATCACGGCGGGCCCGCAGCCGCGCAGGGCGGTTTTCATCGCGTCGTACGGACGCTCGATGCGGCGCAGTTCCTCGCGGTAGCGGGAGACGATGAGCAGCGCGTAGTCGGTGGCCGGCACCGAAGACGAGGATCGTCATGATGCCGGTGCCCGCCCCCGAGACGGAGACGCCGAAGGCATCGTTGAGGCCGTAGGCGACGCCCATGGACAGGTAATCGGCGATGCCGGCGACGATCAGCGGTATCAGCCACAGCACGGGGCTGCGGTAGATGAGGATCAGCAGGATGGCGACGACGGCGACGGTGGTGTAGAGCAGGGGACCGTCGAGGGAGTCGTACACCTTCTTGGAGTCGCGGGTGACCGCGCCGGGGCCTCCGACTTCGACGATGAGGCCGTCGGCGGAGCGGGCGGTCTCGCGGATGTCGTCGACGAACTCGTTGCGCCGTCCCTCGTCGTCACCGGGTTCGTTGCTGTTGGCCGAGTACATGAGCGTCGTACCGTCCTCGGAGGGCACGCCCCGCGGGGTGTCGGTCAGCTTGTGCTCGCCGGCGATCTGCCTGACCTGCCGCTCGGCGGTCGCCCGGACGGCGCGGTGAGACCTCCGTCGCGCCGGTAGACGAGGACGAGCTCGGTGGTCTCGCCGCCGGGCAGCAGCTCCTGGAGTTTCGCCACCTGGGTGGAATCGGCGTTCGCGGGCAGATAGTCGGTGACGCGGTCGCGCGTCACGTCGGCGAGCTTCCCGGCGAACGGCGCGGCGACCGTGAGCACGGCGACCCACAGCGCGAGCACCACCCAGGGCACTGCTCGTCGCCGTCTCTGCATATGTGCGGCCCCCATGTTCGGGCCTCCCTCCGGCACGGCTGTCTGGTGTGCCTCCCAGACTCCCGGCGCGCAAGAGCCGGATCGTCCCGCCCGAGATCGAGTTCGCGGGTACTGCCAGGGTTGGTGTGGCGGCCGCTTACTCCCGCGGGAGTAAGCCGATCCGGAACGACGCACCCGCCCGGGCAACCACGCACTGTCAGCCCGGCCTATGGACGCCGTCCCTGGGATGGCGTGGCACGGGGCCACACAGCGCTGCGACTGGAGCCGACTGAACCCCGAGAGCAGCACTGGGCGAACTCGGCGCCACTAGCAGCGGCCGTACGGGTCCGTAACGCGTCCGCGAAGGCAGGCACGACCACCGGCGCGGCGCGCACCTGCGAGGCACGGGCTCACGCCTCGCGGACGTCCGGCCTCTCGGCGGCAGCTCCCGGATCATCCGCCTCACCAGGGACAGTGCCGCTCGCAGTCGCGTGTTGCACCCCGACTGCTGGGGCAGGTAGGGGAACATGCCTCACAGCCGCTAGCGAGCGAAGCGCAGTCAGCGTGCCTCAAAGCGGTGGCCGAGGAGCGCCTGGACCACCGCCAGGCAGACGAGCTCGGAGTCGCTGAGACGGGGCGGTCGCCCCATCCATCGGGTCTCTCGGATCGGCCAGCGTGTTCGAGGAGCATCCGCATACCGGCGATGATCGATGCCTCCTGGACCAGGACGGTGTCGTCAGCGACCAGGAGGAGGTCGTCCAGGACGGCCGGGATGGGAAGCTGGCCGGCGATGGTGTCGGTCGAGTCGGTGGTGACGACGCGCCGCTGGCGCCATGAGTGTGTCATCGCTGGTGCGCCCAGCGGCTGGACGCGGATCACCTCGACTTCGGGCGCCATGGCCTTCACCACATGACCCACACCAGTGGCCGGCGCCCCGCCGCCGAGAGCCATCAGGACTGCGTCGAACGATGGCTCGGTGTCCACCAGCTCCAGGCCAATGGTCGCCGCGCCCTCGCAGGTCTCGATGTCCAGGCTGTCTTCGACCAGCCCGATGCCGTCGTACCGCGCGATGGCCGCCGCCCGCTCGCGAGCCAACTCGTGGCCACCGTCCACCAGTTCCAACCTGGCGCCCAGCGCGCGGATGCGATCAAGCTTGGCCACCGTCGCAAAGCGGGATGCCACGACGGTCACATCGAGCCCCCGGCCGCGACCGGACCGGGCGAGGGCCTGGCCAAGGTTGCCCGCGCCGGCGCACACCACCGCTCGCGAGCTGCGGTCGGCGAGCAGGCTCGCGACGACCTCGGTGCCGCGGGCCTTGAAGCTGCGAACCGGGTTCGCCGTCTCGAGCTTGATGCTCACCGCGCACCCGAGGTCGGGCTCCAGCGTCTCGCAGCGGTACACCGGAGTGTCGAGAAAGATCGGGTCGATTACCCGGCGAGCCGCCCGGATCCGAGCAGTGGCGAGGCTCGTCTCCTGCACGACACAGCAGGCTACGACATGTATCGAAAGTGCCTGGTGAGGATGGCGGAGAGCCCATTTGTGATCCAGAATGATTGGATGGTCACGCTTGAGACTCCCCGCTTGATCCTGCGTCGCTGGCGCGAAAAAGACATTGCGCCCATGGCTGCCGTCAACGCCGACCCCGAGGTCATGCGGTGGATCCGTGACGGCAGCGTCCGTGACGAACAGCAGACTCGTGGCGGGATCCAGGCATGGGAGAGCGAGTGGGAGGCACAGGGCTTCGGCCTGTTCGCCGTGGAAATCCGGTCCACTGGCGAGCTGGCCGGGTTCACCGGCCTTTCGGTGCCCGACTTCTTGCCGGAGGTACTGCCGGCGGTTGAGGTCGGCTGGCGGCTGGGACGTTCCCACTGGGGGCAGGGCTTGGCCACCGAGGCCGCTGCGGCCGCTGTACGGTTCGGGTTCGAAGAGCGAGGACTGGAGCGGATCGTCAGCATCGCTCAAGTGGGCAACGACGCCTCCGAACGGATCATGACCAAACTGGGGATGCATCCGGTCCGTGAGACCGTCAATCCCACCTGCGGTCGGCGGGTACGGGTGTTCGAGTTGTTGTCGGACCAGTACGTCACAACCACTCGTTGAAGGCGGCAGCGAGGACGGGCGGCACTGGGCTCGGGTCGTTCGACTGCTGGGCTCCCGCTCCGGCGGCGTGTCGGTCAGATGGTGACTCCCGCAGTCACGTTCGAAACGAATCCCACTCAAACGTAGAGAGCCACAGAACCGCTGCTCTGTCGGGCCACGTCCCTAACGTCTCTCACCACCATGCATTCGCTTGACCAGTATGAATGGCCTCGACCTCTAGATAAGGCGCGTGCCAGCCGGCTTCGATGCGGGGCTGCTGAACGCCTCCAGCCTGCGCGTCCCGGCGGTGGCAGCCCGGGTGCGGCTCGAGTTCGCTGACGTTCTCGACGCCCCGGCCGAACGGGTTGGGGGACTGGGCGCGCTGGCCGAGCTGCGCAGCGCGCATCCCGCGGCGACTATCCCGCCGTCACTCCCCCATCTCCTCGCGCACGCGGCGCAGGCCACCGGCCGCTCCCCCACGGCCACCATCAGCGGCGGGTAGAGGGCTCGGCCGCCTCGGCCCGGGGTGGCGGGGCGGTCCGGTCGAGGGCCAGGATCTGTCAAACGAACGGTGTAACTCGGGTTGTTGAGGATTACTGACGGGCTGCGGGGAGTCGGCCGTCGAAGGTGATGTCGAAGGCGTTCAGGGCTGTCTTCCAGCGCATGGTCCAGCGGGCCCGGCCTTTGCCGGTCGGGTCGAGCGACATGATCGCCATGTAGACGCACTTCAGGGCGGCCTGCTCGCTGGGGAAGTGGCCTCGGGCTTTCACCGCCCGTCGGATCCGCGCGTTCACGGACTCGATCGCGTTCGTCGTGGAGACGATGCGGCGGATCTCGGTGCCGAAGCGGAGAAAGGGGGTGAACCCCTCCCAGGCGTTCTCCCAGAGCCGGACGATCGCCGGGTACTTCTTGCCCCACGCGTCGGCGAGCTCCGCGAACCGCTCCAGTGCTGCCTCCTCGGTGGCCGCGGTGTAGACGGGCTTGAGGAGCTTGGCGATCTTGTCCCAGTCCTGGCGGGCGGCATAGCGGAAGGAGTTCCGCAGGAGGTGGACCAGGCAAGTCTGGACAGTGGTGCGGGGCCAGACGGTTTCGACAGCGTCGGGCAGGCCCTTGAGCCCGTCACAGACCAGCATCAGGACGTCGTTCACGCCGCGGTTCTTGAGCTCGGTGAGGATGTGCATCCAGTGCTTGGCACCCTCACCGCCGTCGCCGGCCCAGATCCCCAGGATGTCCCGCCGACCCTCGGCCATGACGGCCGGAGCCACGTAAATGGGCCGGTTCGCCACCGCACCGTCCCGGATCTTCACGTGGATCGCGTCGATGAAGACCACCGGGTAGACGGCGTCCAGGGGCCGGTTCTGCCATTCGGCCATGCCCTCGAGGACCTTGTCGGTGATCGTGGAGATGGTCTGCCGGGATACCTCGGCACCGTAGACCTCGGCCAGGTGCGCCTGGACCTCACCGGTCGCCAGGCCCTTCGCGGCGAGCGAGATGACCATCTCGTCCACGCCGGACAGACGCTTCTGCCGCTCCTTGACGATCTTCGGCTCGAAGGAACCCTCGCGGTCGCGGGGCACGGATATCTCCACCGGGCCGACATCGGTCAGCACGGTCTTGCCACGGGTGCCGTTGCGGCTGTTCCCTCCGTTCTTCCCGGCTGGATCGTGCTTGTCATAGCCGAGATGGTCGGTGATCTCACCCTCGAGAGCTGACTCCAGGAGCCGCTTGGTCAGCTGCTGAAGCAGGCCGCCCTCACCGGTCAGCTGCAAACCCTCGGCCTGAGCCCGGCCCGCCAACTCGTCAATCAATCGGTCGTCGACAGACTTCACCGGCGCCGCGTCAGACGGCTCGACGATCTCGGCCTCGGTCACGTTGTTGCTGGTCATCGATGCATCTTCCATGATCGGGAGTTACACCGAACGTCTTACAGTCCCAACTGACCTGCACGTGTTGGCCCCGAGGGGGCGTACATGACGGCCGCTCCGGTGAGGAAGACCGGGACGCTGATGACGTTGAAGCGATGGATGATCAGGCGGTCGGAGGTGTTCGCGAGGTGGTGGTGGCGGCTTCCTCGGTGGCGGCCCAGGAGGCGAGCAGACGCAGGCCCTCTTCGGCGGGTGAGGCGGGTTCGGCGGTGTAGATGGTGAGGGTGAGGCCGGGTTCGGCGGCCATGTCGAGTCCTTCGTAGGCGAGGGTGAGTTCGCCGACGGCCTGGTGGTGGAAGCGTTTGGTGCCGGTGCCGTGGTGGCGGACGTTGTGGGCGCCCCAGCGGGTGCGGAATTCGTCGCTGCGGGTGGAGAGCTCGCCGACAAGGTCGTGGAGGTCCTTGTCGTGGGGGTTGCGTCCGGCTTCCGTGCGCAGGATGGCGACTGCGATGTCGGCGGCCTGGTCCCAGTCGGGGTAGAAGCGGCGGGAGGCGGGGTCGAGGAACTGGAAGCGAGCGAGGTTGGCCTGGTTGTAGGGGCTGGCGTAGACGTCGATGTAGAAGGCGCGGGCGAGGTGGTTGGTGGCCAGGAGGTCCATGCGGCCGTTGCGGACGAAGGCGGGGCCGGCGGTGACCGCGTCGAGGGTCCATTGCAGGCTGCGGTGCGCCGTCCAGGCCTTGGTGATGCGGCGGCGGGGGCGGGAGAGGGCGTCGGAGCCGTCGGCGGCCTGGGCCAGGTGGAGCAGGTGGGCACGTTCGGCGTCGTCGAGGTTCAGGGCGCGGGCGACGGCTTCCAGGACGGCCGGGGAGACGCCGGCGAGGTTGCCGCGTTCCAGCTTGGCGTAGTACTCGACGCTGACGTCGGCGAGGGCGGCGACTTCGCTGCGGCGCAGGCCGGGGACGCGCCGCCGGCTGCCGGAGGGCATGCCGGCCTGCTCGGGGCTGATCTTCGCGCGCGCGAGGTGAGGAACTCGCGGACCTCTTGGTTGTTGTCCACATCCTTGACGGTACGGCTTGCGCGCGGTCGTAGGGGTGTACCAGCGGTACACCTCTTGGTGATGACTGGCTGGGTGGGCGGCGAGCGGGTTACCTGGTTGACGTGGCACTTTCCGTCCGGCCGCGACTGCGGACGAGCGGCGGGTGCACCCCTGGTAACGGCTACTCGATACGTGAGGACCCTTCATGCGCGGCGCAGTGATCCATGCCCCCGGCGACCTCCGATTCGAGACCCTGGACGACCCGAAGATCCTCCCCCCACCGACGCGATCATCCGCACTGCCGTGACGTGTGTGTGCGGCTCGGACCTGTGGCCCTGGCGCGGGGCGGAGCCGATCGGCGACCCGCACCCGATGGGGCACGAGTACGTCGGTTTTGTCGAGGAGGTCGGCAGCGCTGTCACCTCCGTCAAACCGGGCCAGTTCGTCGTGGGCTCGTTCGCGACCTCGGACAACACCTGCGCGAACTGCAGGAACGGCTTCCAGTCGAACTGCCTGCACCGCGAGTTCATGTCCACCTGCCAGGCCGACTACGTGCGCATCCCCAACGCCCAGGGCACCCTGGTCGCCACCGACGACATCCCGGACGAGAGGCTGTGGCCCGGTCTGCTGGCCGTCTCCGACGTCATGGGCACCGGCTGGTGGGCCGCCGACGCCGCCGAGGTGAAGCCTGGATCGACCGCCGTGGTCGTCGGCGACGGCGCGGTGGGCCTGTGCGCGGTGATCGTCGCGAAGGAGCTGGGCGCGGAGCGGATCATCGCCATGTCCCGGCACGAGACCCGCCAGAACCTCGCCCGCGAGTTCGGCGCCACCGACATCGTCACCGAACGCGGCGACGAAGGCGCAGCCCGGATCAAGGAGCTGACCGGCGGCATCGGCGCCGACTCCGTACTGGAGTGCGTCGGCACCCCCCAGGCCATGCACCAGGCCCTCCACTCCGCGCGCCCCGGCGGCAACGTCGGCTTCGTCGGCGTCCCCCACGATGACGCCGTCGACGGCCAGGAGCTGTTCTTCTCCCACGTCGGCCTGCGCGGCGGCCCCGCCCCCGTACGCCGCTACCTGCCCGACCTCATCGACCGCGTTATGGGCGGCCGGATCGACCCGGGCAAGGTCTTCGACCTCACCCTGCCCCTGGACCAGGTCGCCGAGGGCTACAAGGCCATGGACGAACGCCGCGCGATCAAGGCGCTCCTCACCCCCTGATACACGCGGCCGCCTCTCCGCCCATCAGGCTGTCGCGCAGCTCACCGCGCGGGAGTAAGCCGCCCCACTCGCACCCCGTTCACGACGAAGGATTCACCGTGCAGATCACCCGCAGTTCCATCGACACCGCCAAGGGCCCGGCCGACTGGTTCACCGGCGACGTCTACATCGACCCCGTCGCCGCGGCCCCCGCCCCCTCCCGGGTCAGCGCCGCCCTGGTGCACTTCATGCCCGGCGCCCGCACCCACTGGCACCGCCACCCGCTGGGCCAGACCGTCTTCGTCACCGAAGGCATCGGCCTGTGCCAGCGTCGCGGCGGACCGGTCGAGGTCATCCGGCCCGGCGACCGTGTCCTGTTCGAAGCCGACGAAGAGCACTGGCACGGCGCCGCACCCAACCGGCTCATGGTCCACCTCGCCATCAACGAAGCCGACGCCGACCACGATGTCGTGCAACTGGATGACCCCCGTCACCGACAAGGAGTACCACACGCCCCCGGCCACCGCCTGAACGGCCGCCCGTCCACCCGTCCGAGAACCTCTGACCTCTCCGGAGAACCCTCTTGAACACCACGTACGACTACACCGGCCGGTCGCATTCGTCACGGGCGCCGCCTCCGGCATCGGCCGCGCCACCGCACTGGCCTTCGCCCGCGCCGGCGCGCAGGACGCCATCGACGCCACCGTCGCACGGTTCGGACGCCTGGACGCCGCGTTCAACAACGCCGGCGTCGAGCAGCCCGTCCAGCCGGCCGCGGAGACCGCCAAGGACGACTGGGACCGCATCCTGGGCGTCAGCCTCACTGGCATGTTCCTGTGCGCACGCGCTCAGATCCGCCAGATGCAGACCCAGGGCGGCGGCGCCATCGTCAACGTCTCCTCCGGCGCCGGGGTGAAGGGCTTCAAGGGCCAGGCCGCCTACGCCGCCAAGCACGGCGTCATCGGCTTCACACGCTCCGCCGCCCTCGACCACGCCGCCGAAGGCATCCGCCTCAACGCCGTCTGCCCCGGCATCATCGACACCGAGATGATCCGCCGCTTCGGCGAGAGCCGTCCCGGCGGCCGCGAAGGACTCATCGCCGACGAACCCGTCGGCCGCCTCGGCAAGGTCGAGGAGATCGCCTCGGCCGTCCTGTGGCTGTGCTCCGACGACGCCGCCTTCACCACCGGCACCGCCCTCGTCGTCGACGGCGGCCAAACCGTCTGACGCCTCCAACAACCGACAGCACGATCACACTTCGATGTCACAAAATGCGGAGTCATCAAACTCCGGTGACAGCCGAGCAAGCTCTGTTGGCAGAGGACAGGGGCCTCACAGACCCAAAAACCGGACACACCCGGATGTTCGCGGCGCACCTCGGTAGGGGCGTGACACTGCGCCGAAGGAGCGTGACAGCTACTCTCCGTCGATCTGAACGCCTCTCTTGTCCGGTGCCACTGATGTCCTGTGACAGGAAACCTGGACGGATTGCCATTGAAGTTGGATTACCGGCCGGTTCATGTCATCGGTCTTGGAGGGCAGATGTCCTTGGGTATGTGCGCTCGCCGGGGACCTTCGCCCCAGTGGCTTCGGTCCAGCCGCAGCAGTCGCAGCCGGGGCGGCGATCGGGTCGGCCCGGGACCGGCCAGGATGGCGTTGCCGTGCCGTCGGCTGCCGTGGCACAGCTGATCAGCGACTGTTGTCCGGGTCGTAGACGCTGAGGTCGCCGTAGGCCGACAGAACGTCGGCCAGGTCACCGGGTTCGTGCCGCAGGGTGGTGTCCAGGAAGGCGAGAGTGGTTGCTGCGACGACGTGCGGGCTCTCGGTTCGGCCCAGGGAGCCGACCATCGAGGGCACAGGCGGCAGGTACAGGGGGCCGTCCATGAAGGTGAGGTGTGCGGCGCCGGGGATGGCGAGCCGGTAGCTCGTCGCGGTGCTGAATTTGAGGGCCTTGGTAAGGCGGGGTATGTAGTGCGGGTCGATTCCGGGGGTGATGGCCTGGGTGAGCGCGAGTGTCGGCTGGTGGAGGGACGGGGAGGTGGGGCCGTGGGGGTAGCCGTCCAGATCGATGACGGCGTCGAACCGGTGGTCCTGCCGGGCTGCCTGCAGAGCGGCGGCGCCACCCATGGAGTGGCCGGTGACCGCGGCGCGACTGGTGTCCAGGCGTCCGGTCAGCGGGCCGGCCATCTCACCTCGGTCCAGATGGTCCAGCTGGGTGAGGACGAAGTTGAGGTCGGCGGCCCGAACAGCCGTCCAGTCGACCGCCAGCCTGTCGTCCTTGTCCCGGTCTCCGGTGGAGGCGATCTCGCTGTGGATCGTTCGGCCGTCGGCGAGGACGACGGCGGCGGAGTCGTACGGGTGGTCGAGGGCGGCGACCACATAGCCGTGGCTGGCCAATTCCTCCGCCCAGGCGGTGTTTTGGGTACGCACTCCGCCCGACCCGGGAGAGAACAGCACGACCGGGAACCGTTCGCCCCCACCGGCCGCCGGGGCGTTGAAGGCCGAATGGGTGTGGGCACGCGGGACGCCGTCGACCAGGAAGCCAGGCAAGCCAACCTGGCGGGCGAGGGCATCGGAAACGGTGCGCGCCTCGTGCTCCGTGCGTCCGAGGTACTGGGCCTGCCGCGCGCCTGCGGGGCTCTTTTGCGCGGGATACCAGAGCTGGACCACGACCGTGCGCCGGTCGTGCGGATCGGCGGTGAAGCTCTCGGGGCGGCGTGGGTCGGTCCACTGCACCACGCGGGTGCCGACCGCGAAACGGCCGGACGGCTCGGGGAACACGGGTACAGGAAAGGCCCATGCGGCCACCGGACCCGCGGCAATCAGGCCGACGCAGGCCACCGACCCTGGCAACGCCAGCCACCATCGGGCCCGCCACGCCGGCCGGCCGGTACGGCGTCGCAGCAGAGGAGAGAAGGCGAACGGCAGCGCGACGGCAGCGCCTGCCAGTACCGGCAGCATCTGCCAGCGGACTCCCACCACACTCAGCACGATCGCGGACGGTACGAGAACCGCCCCCACCACGATCGTGACGCGTGGGCGGGCAGCGGGGGGAAGCCAGCGCGCCACCACCAGTGCGACGCCACCCAGCAAGGCAAGAAATTCCAGAGGGGACATGTACAGCCCCGCGATGATCTCGGTCACCCGGCCATCCTCGGGGCGGGCACGCGATGCCACATCGGTCCCGGGTCGCGATCGCATGCGACCGGAGTCGCAATCCGAGGCATGTCCTTGTGCGACCAGAGTCGCATCCAGGCATCTTGCCTGTGCAACCGGAGTCGCATACGAGCATGCCAGGTGAAGGCCGCTTCGCGACCGTGGAAGGCAGCGGGGCTCCTCCTGCGGTCCTACCTCGGCACGGTGCCATCAGACGGTGGACTCATGTGCTTCGCGGGCTCGCGTGTACCGTGGACGCGGCACACGCCGGGGAGCGGGGTGTGCGCTCCTTGTACCCGACGGCTCCGGCTGCACGCAGTGTCGGCGATTCAGTGATCCGTTTTCATCCTGAATGGCTGCAGGTCATCAGCGTGTGGACAGCCTGGACGATGGTGCCGATACGGCGGGTGGAGCATCTGGCTCGCCGGAGCAGTCGCCAGGACTTCAGTTGCGCAAAGGCGCGTTCACCCGGAGCCCTCAGCCGGGCATGGTCACGGTTGTACTGCTGGTACTGCTCGGGCTGTTCGCGGTGGTGGTAGTACGGGGTGCGAAAGGTGGCGCCGGCGCCCTGGCAGGCGCGGTCGGCGAGCACGAGGATCTGCCGGGTGAGGCAGGCCTGGACGATGCCGTGGGCGCGGGCCGCGGTCAGGTCGTGGGTGCGGCCCGGCAGTCGCGCGGGAGAACCAAAGGGGTGTGCCGTCGGGTCGGGCGACGACCTGCACATTCATGCCGTGCCTACGGTGTTTCATGGAGTAGTACGGTTCGTCCGCGGCGATACGGTCGGTGGGGATCAGGGTGCCGTCGACGATGACGAAGTCGCCCTCGCCCAGCCCGGTCAGGGCCTCGTGCAGGCTCGGCGCCCACGCTGCAAGGACGTCCAGCGTCTCATCGACATACCGCCAGGCAGTGGCTGTCGAGACGCCGAAGCCGGCTGCCAGAGCGGACAGGGTCTCGTTCTTGCGCAGGTGCACCAGTGTGAGCAGGGCCTGCTTGAAGCAGCCCAGCTTCCGCCATCGCGAGCGGCGTTCACACCTTCGTGCGTAGATGAGCCAGGAAACGTGCTCAACCAGCGCGTGCGAGACGTCGACCGTGGCACGATACGGGACCAAGCGAGGCTCCTGGTCGTTGCGGCGGTGCGTAGAGAACACCGCCGCAACGACCAGGAGCCTCGTCTCGTTACTCACCCCTGTTGACCTGCCATTTCACCCCACAGAGACAGGATGAAAACGGCTCAGTGAAGTCGGACTGGGCCGGCTGAGATTCCAGGCGGTCGCTACGCCAAGGGTCTGTCCGGCGGATCATGCATGTCCGATTCGTTCAAGAGGACGGTGGCCTCGGCCGATTACCGTCACTGCCATGAACAACACCGGCAAGGAATCATGCCATATCAGTACCTATATCGACCGTACCGTCGACGATGTCTACGCCTATGCATCGGACCCGGCCAACCTGCCCGCGTGGGCCCATGGCCTGGGAGAATCCATCGAAAAGATCGAAGATAGTTGGGTCGCGGAATTCTCACCCATGGGACGGGTCGTGATTACCTTCGCGCCGCGTAACGAGCTGGGTGTGCTCGACCACGACGTTACGCTGCCCTCCGGGGAGACCGTCTACAACCCGGTCCGCGTGATCGCCAGTGGGGCAGGGAGCGAAGTGGTGTTCACCCTCCGACGCCGGCCGGAGATGAGCGACGCCGACTTCGAGCGTGACGCCGGCATGGTCGCTGCCGACCTGGCCCGCCTCAAGGAGCTGATGGAGTCCGCCTGAGGTCCTCTTCCGACGAATCATGTAGCCGCCTCGGATCCGGATCGTTGGCATGGTCACGGGGCGGGGAGAGTTGACGAATGACGCCACCTGGGGCAGGTGACACTCCGGCTACTGGTCGTCCAACTTCGATGGCAGACAATCCAGTTCAATGACACGGGACAGCGGCGCAGAGCTCGGAGACGATCGCGAACGAGGTCGTCACCATCGGCACCGCCATGGCGACGGCATTACCGCGTGCGTGGTTTGGCTGTGCGCTGTCCCGTTGCGGATCTGCCGACCACAGTCGAGGCACTCCGCCTGCCGGGCCGTCAGAACCTTGTCGGTGGCACCCTGCTTGACGAGCCCGTGCAGCAGCTTCTTGCCCACGTCCGGGATCCGGTCGCGCAGCACGATCTCCACCGCGATCTTTCATGATGGGCTGCCGACGGAGTCGGGGGTCCAGTGTGGTGGCCCAGCAGGACGGCGTCATCGTGACGGTGTTCGCGTTCGAGGTCGTGAGTGACCGGATCAAGCACATCTGGGTTGTACGCAATCCCGAGAAACTCCGTCACTGGACGGCGGACTGAGGCACGCTCACTGCCGGCGGGTTCGCTCACAGCCACCACCCAGCAGCGGGACACCTTCAACGGGTGTGATACTGGCGGGCACGTATATTCAACTGTCACCAGTTCCCTGAGGAACCCGCCCTGCCGGTGGCCATGTGTGGTCGTCCGCGGCGTACCGGCTCCAGGCCTCTTTGGCCGCGGATGCGAGACGGCCGTGGTGTCCTAGGGTCTGTCGGAAAGTCACGGCATCGTCTGCGGCCGTGGGCCACGGCCGCAGGGAGCCTGTCTCCTTATTGCGGTCGCACGAGGTTCAGGCCCTCGCCCCATACATCCAGCACCTCGCCGTGTCCGGCTTCTCGGGCCGCCGTCTCGACAAAGGCGAACAGCACCCACCGACAGCGTTACTTGACGAGTTGGGCGGGTCTGTGACGTCCATAGACCAGACGGAATCTGGGCGTGAGACACGGAGCAAAGGGACACCGAGGCCCAAGCCTGGAAGGCCGCGAAGCTGTATGTAGGGAGCAAATCATCTCAGAGAGACCAGGCCGCAAGATCGATACAACACCGCAAGACGTACCTAAATGTCCACTTAGGGCCTGTGGGCGGCTGTCCAGGAGGGCCCGAAGCGCAGCAGCTCGATGGCGGCGACCGCGGCGTGGTGGTGTGCGTGACTGCGGGAGCCGTTTCGAATCGAAGTGACTGCGGGAGTCACCATCTGACCGAGTTTGCGATGTCAGTTTTTTGATGTCACCTGAGGGCTTGCGGTGGTGCAGTGAGGCGTGCTCCTCCCGCTGGGGCTCCATGGGTAACTCACCGTCGAAGGTCGAGTCGTACGCGGCGATCCGCCGGAATCAGCGGATGGGAATGTCTCTGTGGGCGCTTCAGCGCACGCACAACGTGAACTGGAGGACGGCCCGGCGGGCCCTGGACGGGCAGTGGCCCGAGCCGCGGAAGAAGCAGCGGCGCCGATCCGTCGGATCGCCGGAACGCTGGGCAAAGCGCTCCCTGAGCTGTTCGCGTCCGACTGCGACCAACGGGTCGAGGCAGCTCGTCGGCGGCTTGGGCCGGAGGACCGGCCGGTCGGACCCCGTCGCGCGCCACGGCGCTGGTGAGCACCACCCGCGTGAGGTCTCCCGCGCGGCGTATACCGCCGATGTGGCCGCTGTCCTCGGCCGCTCGCATGGTCGGTGCGATCCTGCTTCGGCCGTGTGCAGGCCGGCGGGTCAGCCGGGATCGTCGAACATCTCCAGCAGCGGCTGCTCGTCCGTCTCCGGCGCGGGCTGCTCCCGCTGCGGGATCTGCTCAGCCCACACTGTCTTGCCCTGCGGCATGTAGCGGGCGCCCCAGCTCTTGGTGAACTGCGCCACGAGGAACAGGCCGCGCCCGCCCTCCTCGGTCGTGGCCGCACGTCGGATGCGCGGAGAGGTATTGCTGCGGTCGGAGACCTCGCAGATCAGTGAGTCGTCGCGCAGCAACCGCAGGCTCACCGGACCCCGGCCGCCGTACCGCACGGCATTGGTCACCAGCTCGCTGACCACCAGCCCAGTGGTGAAATCCAGCTCCGGCATGCCCCAGGCGTCGAGCTGCGCACGGGTCAGCGCCCTGGCACGGGCCACCGCCGAAGGCTCGGACGGAAACTCCCAGGACGCCACCTGATCCTCGGACAGCGCGTGCACACGGGCCAGCAGGAGGGCCACGTCGTCGTGCGGACCGTCAGGCAGGAGGGTCTCCACAACCCGGTCGCAGATGTCCTCCAGCCGCAGACCGGGGAGGTTCAGCGAGGCCAGCAGCTGCCCGGTGCGTGCGTCGGTGTCCTCGTAGCCGCGGCTCTCCTTGAGCAGGCCGTCGGTGTACATCGTCAGCAGGCTGCCCGCGGGCAGCTCGACGGTGGCGGACTCGTACGGCTGGATCCCGCCGAGCCCGAGGGGCGGGCCGGCCGGGAGGTCGATCAGCTCCGCCTTCTTGCCCGGCGTCAGCAGAGCGGGCGGCGGATGACCGGCCCGTGCGGCCGTGCAGCGGCTGGACACGGGGTCGTAGATCGCGTACAGGCAGGTCGTGCCCGTCGCCGGGTCCTGTTCGTCGGCCGATTCGTCGGGGCTACGGCTGACCAGGTCGTCCAGGTGGGCCAGCACCTCCTCGGGCAGCAGGTCCAGGCCGGCCAGCGTCCGTACCGCCGTACGCAGCCGGCCCATGGTCGCTGCCGCCTGCAGCCCGTTCCCGGGCACGTCACCGACGACCAGCGCCACACGCATACCCGAGAGCGGAATCGCGTCGAACCAGTCCCCGCCCACACCCGACCTGGCGTCTGCGGGCAGATAGCGGGAGGTGAGGTCGACGGTGCTCAGCCGGGGCAGGGTGTGCGGCAGCAGGCTGTGTTGCAGGGTGAGGGAGGCGTGATGCTCCCGGCGGTAGCGGCGGGCGTTGTCCATGCTGATCGCGGCACGGGCGGTCAGCTCGCCCGCCAGCGTCAGGTCGTCCTGCTCGTACGGCCTCGTCCTGCCGCGGCGGTAGAAGCCTGCCAGGCCCAGGACGGAGCCTCGCGCGGACAGCGGAGCGCCCAGGTAGGAGTGCACACCCTCGCCGAGAAAGTCCACGGGGTGCAGCTGGTCGGCCGGGTGCCCGGCCAGGGCGGCGGTCACCACCGAGTCCGTGACCGGCTGACCGCTCTCCAGGCACCGGGCCTGGGGTGTACCGGCGGGGTAGCCGACCGGCTCGTTCACGCCGCTGATCGGGGTGCCGCGGGCGTCCTCGCCGGCCCAGGCAGCCACCCGGCGCAGTGGTGCGCCCGGGCGCGGCGGTCCGGGCCGCGGCTCCTCTCCCGCCAAGACGCCTTCGACCAGGTCGTCGACGACCTGGTCGGCGAAGCGTGGTACGGCGATCTCCGTCAGCTGCTCGGCGGTACGCCACAGGTCCAGGGTGGTGCCGAGTCGCCCGCCTGCCTCGTTCAGCAGGGACAGCCGCCCGCGTGCCTCGGCGGCGAGCCGGCCGACGCCCGGCTCGCCCACGAGCAGCAGCCGCGCATCGGTCGCTTGGGCGGCGTGCCCTTCCGCCGTCGCGCCGGGGACTTCCGCCTGCACCGCCTCGGCGGGGCGGTTCAGCAGCGGCACACTACGACCGTCGGCGGCGGTCGCGGTGGCCGGCCCTGCCGTACCCGTGCCGCCGGCGTTCGCGAAGCTGACCTCGACCGCCGCGCCCTCCGCGTCGCCGTGGTGCAGCTCGCGGCGGCGCAGTACGGCCACGCGACCGCCCGCGAGCGGCACCTCGGCGAATGCCTCACCGGTCGAGGAGATCAACTCGACGGCACGCTCCAGCAGCGTCAGGCGCTCCTGCGAGGCGAGACGGGGAGGCGGTCCGTCATGCCGGGACAGCTCTCCCGAGCTGAGGTCCAGCTCGGCGTGCCCGCCGCGTTCCATGGCCCGGCGGAAGGAGAGCATGAGCTCGAGCTCGCGGGCCGTGCCCAGCTCCAGCAGGCGTTCCCCGATGCGCTCGGTGGCGTCCTGCAGGACCAGCGCCATGCCGGGGTCGGCCAGCGTGCGGGGCACGGAGAGGTTGACCGCGCCCCGCACGGTGCCGCCCACCGGGTCACACACGGGTGCGGCCATGCAGGTGAGCTCCTGGAGGTCGTGCAAGAAGTGTTCGTGGCCCACGACCACGAACGGAGCCCTGGTGCTCAGCACCATGCTGACGCTGCTGGTTCCCATGAACCGCTCGTCGACATTGGCGCCCGGCACCAGGGAGGCGGCATCCATCAGCTTCATCCCCGCCGGGCCGCCCCACCTCTCCACGATGTTCGCCCGTGAGTCGGCCAGTGTCACGGTCACCGGTACGCCCGAGAAACGTTCGTACAGACGGTTCAGCACCGGCGCGGCGGCCCTGATCAGCCGGGAGTCGGGATCCAGGTCACTGGCGATCGGCAGGACCACCCGCTCGCGGTCGATGCCGAGGGACTGCGAGCGCTGCCAGGAGGCAAGGATCTCCGGGCGCACCCCGGCGACCAGCGGCGTCCGGTCGCCGTGATCGCTGCCCGAAGGAATGGGATACGACTTCACAGAGCCAGGGTAATCGGATAAATGGTGCATTGGCTTAGGTTGGCGGACGCGCAGCCCGCTGCGTCCAGGGGACGCGGCGGTCGGGGCCTGAAGCGGGCAGGGCGTCGCCCTCTCTCCTGCGGCAGCCGCTGTCCGGCGATCCGCGCTACGCGCCTGGCGCGGGTGTGGGCACGCACGGGGGGAAGGCGTGCGTAAGCACCGAGTCCGGCGGCCGGCGCCCGGGACCCGTGGTTGGCGGCTCGACTCCGACGAACGCCCGCAGCGCCGCGCCGCCGTCACAGCCGCTGCGGTGGGAGAACAGGGCGCCGCGGACGACGGCCTCACCGCCTACGGCGGGGTGGTGGAGTTCGGGGATCCAGACCAAGGGCCGGCAGGTCTCGCCGCGGCGGCGGACGTCCTGGACGAGGGCGAGCGCGGCCACGGAGACCGCCGGCCCCTGTCCGGCCCGCAGCCGCACCGCGGTCCGATCCGACAGCGTCCCGGGCGGCCGCCCACCTCGTAGCCCGGGCCACTCGAGGACGGCCTGCACGCCGGTACGAAGCGGAAGACCACACCCGCGTCCGTCCGGCCCGCGCCAGGGTCACGCGGCAGGGCGGGCCCCCGTCGCGGAGCTCGGCCGGCCGGTGCCGGGTCCGCTCGATCCCCACCCCGGGCGCCGACAGCAGGGTGCATCTGCTCGGTGGTGGCCCTCCGGCACATGACCTCCACCGAGTACCGGTGCCCCTTGTGCGACGGCGACGCGCTGTCCACGGACGGCCCCTCCCCGCATGACCAACCAGAAGATCACCCCGACCGGGTCAGTCAACGTGACAGTGCCCCTCGACAAGGTCCTCCCGGGACGACAGGTCCAGCGCGTCGAACGGCTCGTCCAGGAGCAGCAGCCGGGTCGGCCATCAGCGCCCTGACGATCCGGATGCGGGCCCGCTGCCCGCCCGAGCACACCCGTGCGGCCGGTCGGTCGGCTCCTTGATGCCCCGTTCGGTCAGGAGCGTGCGCGCCCGCTGCCGGACCTCGTCGTCGTACATCCGCCACAGCGGCTGAACGGTGCCGGTGTGCCCGGTCAGCACCACAGCGGGGGCGGTGAGGTCCTCGGGCACCCGCTGGGCAGGGGTGACGTGCCCGATACGGGCGCGCAGGTCGCGGACGTTCACCCGGCCCAGCCTGCTGCCGAGCACCTCGACACTGCCGGTCGTGGGGTGCGTCAGGGCGCCGGGCAACCGCAGCAGGGTGATCCCCCGGCGCCGTTGGCCCCCGGCAACGCCCAGTGCTCTCCGGTCCGGACCGTCCGGTCGATCCCGTCGAGGATCAGGTGGTCGTTCGCCCGGCGGTGGACGCCCACGTCGCGGAGGAGGACGACCGCCGCCCCGGAAGCGTCCGCCGTGTGCTCCGCCGTCTGTCCGGTCATCCGGCGACTCCTTTCGTCCCAGGACGTCGTCGTTCACGACGAAAGGTGGATATGGAGGTCATGTCGTGGTCGGGTCGTCCGGATCGTGGATGGCGGGCCGGGGCCAACCGCGTGTGCGTGTCGGGCAGATCGATCGCCGCCGGGCGGACAGAGACGCGAAGCTTCCGGCGAGCACGGGCGATCCCGGCCGCGGCCCCGACCACCAGGAGCTTCGCCGTTCCGCGGGACCGT
Organism: Streptomyces altiplanensis; assembly: GCA_003719395.1. Lineage (GTDB taxonomy): Bacteria > Actinomycetota > Actinomycetes > Streptomycetales > Streptomycetaceae > Streptomyces > Streptomyces altiplanensis. Next base: position 9,674 of record RHMC01000030.1, on the reverse strand, counting down.
CCGACGCGCAGCCGTCAAGCTCTTCGCCCCGGTCGACAGCGCCGAGGACCCGACTGGTCGTCTCTCTCCCCCCGTCACCGTCTTCGTGTCCCCGCATCCACGGGATCCATGAGACGGGGATAACGCCGTGCTATGGCCAAGCGTTAGTACCCCGTTCGCCGTTCCTCCGGGATTCTGGGTCATGTTCATGGCGAACTACCGCCTCGCGGGCGGGCGTTCGCCGTGGGCACGCCCGTCGGGCCGTCAACCCCCCACACACACGTCCCCGACGTGTCTTCCGAATCGAGGAACCTTGCGCATACCAAGGCTCGTGCCCGCTCTCGCCGCAGCAGCGGTCTCCGTCCTCGCACTTCTCGCTCCCACCGCCACCGCGGCACCGGTGCCCCCGACCACCCAGTCTCCGCAGCCCATCATCGGCGGCGGACAGGCCACCAGCGGTCCCTGGGCCGCCCGGCTGTTCTCGAACGGCAGGGAGACCTGCTCGGCGACGATCATCGCCCCGACCTGGATCCTCACCGCCAAGCACTGCGTCACCGGCGGCGGCCTGTCGTTCCGCATCGGCAGCCTGGACCAGCACAGCGGCGGCACCGTGGCCAACGGCGTGCAGACCTACACCCACAGCTCGGACCTGGCGCTCGTGCGTCTCGACCGTTCCGTGCCGGCGACCTACTCCAGGCTCGGGCAGCCCGGCTCCGTGCGGGTCGGCCAGAGCGTGCAGGTGTACGGCTGGGGCGCCACCTCTCAGTGCGGCTCGGAGGCCAACTGTCAGTCCCGTTATCTGAAGGTCGCCAACGTCACGGTCACCGGCGCCTGCAGTGACGCCTACGGCGGCTCCGCGATCTGCGCCCGCCGGGGCGACGGCATCACCGCCGGCGGTGACTCCGGCGGCCCGATGATGGCGAACGGCGTCCAGGTCGGCGTCGCCTCCACCAGCGACCGCCAGACGACCACGGCGTACACCAACGTAACGGCGTACCGCTCCTGGATCCAGTCGGTCGCGGGCGTCTGAACACCCCCCGCCTCCCGGCGAGCACCGGGCCCCTCACCGCTACGGGGTGAGGGGCCCTCCGTGCGTCCGCCTCTCCGCGTCCCCCGCCGGCCGGCCCCACGTCCCGCACGTACCACGACGTGAGGAGCCTCGGGTCGAGCACCACGCCCGAACCCGCTTATGCCTCGCAGGACAACGAGCCGTCAGAAGTGAGGACGCTTCGGCCTTATGGGCGCCGAGGCGTTCGCCGCCATGGGGCGAAGCCCCTTCCAGCGACCGGGCTGCCGGAGCATTCACCAGGTGACGGGTCCGTCGTCGGGCAGGGGCACTTCCGCGGTGACGGTGAAGCCGAGCCGTTCGTGAAACCGCACGCTGCGCGCGTCCGAGGTCTCCAGGAACGCGGCGGCGTCCACGTATCCGGCCACCGGCGCGGGCGGCTCCTGGTCCCTTCCGCTGCCCGAGGCCCTCCCGGCCGCGGTGCAACAGGCCAAGGACGACAACGGCGGGACCCTCGACCTCGAGACCGTCGCCATGGGCACCACCACCAGCGGTGTGAAGATGCTCGGCGTGTTCGTTGCCGCGGCCCGGCCGGAGGCAAAGGGGCTGTGGGAGTGACTGTGCGGACAGCCGTTCGTCGGCGGCCGCGGCGCGGCTTCAAGCACTACCACGCGGTGGTGCGCGCCAGCATGGTTCCTCAGCAGCGCACCCACTCCCTGGGGGACATTGACCGGGCAGGCGGTGCGATATCTCGGCCTCGTGCCAGTGAACCACCATGGGATATACCGCGTCGTGGCAGTGAAACCCGCTGCCACCCCACCGCCCAGTCACAACCTCCGCCCATTCGGCATCCGACAGGGTCCGGTCGTCGGCGTGGTTGCGGACGGAGACGTGCCAGAGGCCGGGGGCCACGCAGCGCGTCCACGGGAGCGTCCAGGAGGAGCGCCAGGGCCGCGAGCGTCATACGCGCGGGGTCGCGGGTCGGGCACGGCAGATCCGGCCCTCCTCCGGGGCTGCTGCCCCGATCGTGTGAACCCGGGGCCTGCCTCCCGCCGGGTTTCCCCGGCGGGAGGCAGGTTGGACGCGAACCTGCTCCGGCCGGACTGGGTGATCCCAGAGGAGCGAGCATGGCGCCCGATGCAAACCAGCCGACCGTCCCACAGGTGACGATGACGCTCTCCGCGATCGCGGCGACCGCCGACCACCCCGCGCCCCTCGGGCGAGACCCTCGCGGAACAGAGCACCCGGATCATCCTCGGCATCAACCGGCAACTGGCCGACACCTCGCTCGCGACCCAGGGCACCTGGGTCCTGTGCTGGCTCGGGGTGAGTCCGGGCAACGCCAACATGGCCTACCTCGCCAAGAACACCGACGGCTCCAACTCGTTCGCCGTGGCGATCCGCGGCACCGTCGGCAACGTGCCCGATCTGCTGGAGGACCTCGACGTCGGCACGGTGGTCCCGCTCAACCTCGCCGGGATGCCGTCCCCGGTCCCGGTCTCCAAGGGGGCGATGAAGGCGTTCACCCAGGTCGTCACCATGAGCACGGCGGGTGTCACCCTGGCGCAGGCGCTCGGCACCGCCCTGGCGCAGGCGCAGCCGAACCCGACGGTCTACGTGACCGGCCACAGCCTGGGCGGCTGTATCGCGACCATGGTCGCCCCGTACCTGCAGACGCTCACCTGGCCCAACGGGAGGCCGAATTTCGAGCTGCACACCTTCGCCGCCCCCACCGCCGGCGGAGAGGGGTTCGCCTCCTACGTCGACTCCCTGGAATGGGAGGCGAACGAGCGCCACTACAACATGAACGACCTGGTGCCGCAGGCCTGGAACAACCTCGCGGCGGCCGACCAGTGGTACCCGAGTCCTCCGGGCCCGGCGGCGGACGACGACGTCAAAGCCGTCATCTCGACGCTCGCCGGCCTCCCCGGTCCCAACGTCTACGTCCAGCCGGGCAAGGACGACCAGCTGAACAACACCTACCACCCCTACGACCCGAACGTGGTGAAGCAGTCGACCCAGGACTTCATGGGGCAGGTGGCCTTCCAGCACGCCAACTCCACCTACCTGGGCCTCCTCGGCGCGCCTGACGTGCAGTCGGGTCCGGTGGTGACCCTCGTCACCCCCGTCGGCAAGGCCGGCGCCCCCATCGAGATCGTCGGCAGCGGGTTCGAGCAGGGTGTCGTGGTCGACTTCGGCACGGTGTCGAGCACCAGGAACTACGTCATGCGCGACGACGTGATGATCGCCTGGGCACCCGAGGGCGTCGGCGTGGTCGACATCCGGGTCACCAGCAGTCTGGGCACCTCCCCGGCCGTCCCGCGCGGCCAGTTCGCCTACGGCGGCAGCGCCCCCGTGCTGGTCACCGCCATCAGCCCGGACAACGGCCGGGCCGGCGACCAAGTCCAGGTCAAAGGCGTCTACTTCGGCCAGGACTCCCAGGTCTACTTCGGCGACAAGCTCGCCGAGCTCATCGAGTACGGCACCGAGCAGCTGCTCGTCAAGGCGCCCACCGCCACCATCGCCCTTGGCAAGTCGGCGACCGTCAACGTCACCGTCCTCTCGAGCAGCTACTCCTCGCCCGCGAGCCCGGCGGACGAGTTCACCTACCTGGAGTGGCACCAGCCCTGAACCGGATCCCGCCCCCGGGGGCCGTCTCCCGGGCGGGCGGGCCCGGGTCGATCAGCGGTGGCGCCTCAGCCGATGGCGGGGTTGCGGCGTTCGACCAGGACGACGTCACGCCACCTCCCCTGGTGGCGGCCGATGCGCCAGAGCCGACCACCACCGCGACCAGCGCGGCCGTGCCGATCCCCTTGACGGCCGCCGCCGGAACAGCGGGCCGTATCCGGCCCCCGCGCCCGCCTCGCCGCGAACGCGCCGAACAGCGGCACACCTCCCCGCCGAGCAGGCCGCCCCCACGTCCACCCGCCGACCACTCGGCCCGGGACCCGCGCCGACAGGCCGGTGACCACGCGCGCCTCTTGCGGGGGTTACGCCGGGCGCTCCGCACGCCTCAGCGCGCCGACGAGCCCGGGTGTCTTCGGCGCGAAACCGCGAAGGCCCAGCCGGCGCGGGTTCCTCGGTCATGCCACTGCTGCAGTGTTCGCCGGTACGGCGCTCGCAGCCCTGGGCGGTACGGGACAGGCGGCCGCGGCCACCAGGTCAGGCGCGCGGCGGGCCGTACTGCCGCCCGTCGGGCGCTCCTACACCCTTGGCATGAACGCCTTCGGCACTACGATGCTCCCCAGTCTCGCACCGCCCCTGCCGGTCCTGGACTTCGCCGGTTCCCGGACCCTGACCATCCTGGCCGGGGGGACCGACTTCGTGCGCTACGAAGTCACCGCCCTGACCCTGATCCCCGACGGCAGCCAGCCAGGGCCTGTCCGGCCGATCATGTGACTGCTTCGTGCCCAGGTCGTTGATGTGGGCATGGGGGGTGATCTGAGTGATGCTGAGGGGGAACGGCTGCGGCCGTTCCTGCCGGTCAGCAACATGCGTTGTGGTCGGTGGCGGGACCACCGGCAGGTGATCGACAGGATTCTGCACCGGGTGCGGACCGGCGTGCAGTGGCGTCACCTGCCGGAACGGTTTGGGCCGCGGAAGACGGTCTATGAACGTCATCGGCTGTGGTCTGCCGATGGAACGTGGGAGCGTCTGCTGCAGCAGGTCCAGGCCGCCGCCGACGCGGCGGGTGAGATCGACTGGGACATCTCGGTGGACTCCGCCCTCGTGCGTGCGCATCAGCATGCCGCGGGCGCCCGTACCGATCCGCCGCCGGCCTTCGCGTCAAAGGGGGCCGAAGTTCCAGAACACCAGGGCGAGACGCCGTGGCAGAGCCTCGTCGCCCGCCTGGTGGAGGTGGTGCTGGTGGTGAGGGCCTGGGCCGCTCGCGCGGCGGGTTCACCACCAAGCTCCACCTGAGCGCGGACGGCCACTGTCCCTGATCGTCACACCAGGTCAGCAGGCGGACTGCACTCAGTTCAAGCCGGTCCTGGAGAAGATCCGTGTCCCCCGGACCAAGCCGGGCAGGCCCCGCGCGAAGCCCGACACTCTCGCGGCCGACAAGGCATACAACAACGGGCCCTGCCGCGACCATCTGCGGCGTCGGGGCATCCGACACACCATCGCGGAGAAGACCGGCCGCCAGGCCGCCCGCCTGCGCAAGGGCTCACGCGGCGGACGACCACCCGGCTTCGACGAAGAGCGGTACAAGAAGCGCAACACCGTCGAACGGGCCATCAACAGGCTCAAGCAGCACCGGTACGACCGACGGTGCCCACCACGGCGGAAGTTGTGTTCTCGCCCGCGGGGCAGGGCAAAGCATCCGTCGGTTCACAGCGCCGTGAGGATGAAGGTGAGTAACGCCAGGCAGAGGGTGGCACCGCCCGCGAAGGCCAAGGTTCCGCGCAGCAGGGCGGTGGCGTAGGTGGCTCCGTCGAGGCGAGCAAGCAGGGCTTGCCCAGGGTCGCCTTGAGCAAGCCCGCGCCGCCGACGGGAGGCTTGCGTGCCGTCCGCCGCGGGCGGGCCGGCTCCAGAGGAGGACGACAGCACATCACCCGCACACTCGCGACCAGCGACAACACACCCCACGCCATACCGGCCGGCAACCAACTGACCAGCACCATCACCAAAAACGTCAGTCCCAGGCCGGCATCCGTGTCACCACCTGAAACCACGGCCACACCACGCTGAACTACAGAAACCCGGTACCTGCACCACTGACATCACGACGCCCGCCGAACCACCACCGAAAAAACCCGCACATCATCAGTCTGAAGGCGCCGAGGGGCTGCCTTCTATCGGGCCTTCTGAACGTGAGTGGTGTCGGTGCCGAGGGGGGTGCCGTCGGCACTGGTAGGCGCGATCTTCGGCACAGGGATGCCGTGCTGGTCGACCAGCGTGGAGTGGGTTTCGCCGGGGGCGAAGGCGTGTCGTTCTCCCCACTGTCGCAGGGTGAGGATGACGGGGAAGAGGGCGCGGCCTGCGTCGGTGAGCACGTATTCCTGGCGGCGGCCCGATGGTGCGGTGCGCTGGCTGAGGAGCCCATGAGCAGTCAGCTTGCGGAGGCGGTCGGTGAGGATGTTGCGGGCGATGCCGGTCCGTCGCTGGAACTCGGTGAACGATCGCACCCCGTCCATCGCGTCGCGGACGACGAGAAGGCTCCACCTGTCACCGACGAGGTCGAGCGTGCGGGCGACGGGACACTCGGGATCGGTCCAGTCGAGGTCCGGGGCGTGCGTGGTGGTGCGTGGCATGACACCTCCCAATGAGTTGCGGATTGAAACCATCATGCCGTATCGTCAAATCAGTTGCAATATGCTACTGATTGGTGGGGTGCAATGAACGTATGGCGGCGGTTACTGCTCGCCGTGGTGTGTGGTGTCGCTGTGGCGAGCATCTATGCTGCGCAGCCGGTCCTGGAGCCAATGGGGCGTGATCTCGGGGTCCCGGCAGAACTCACTGGGTGGATCGTCGCGACCGGCCAGTTCGGCTACCTGGCAGGACTACTGCTGCTGGTGCCGCTCGGCGATGCGGTGGACAGGCGTCGGCTCATCGCCGTGCACCTGGCAATCACCGCAGTGGCCATGATCCTGACGGCCTCGGCGTCGCCGCATGGGTCGCATTCGCAGGGCTCGCGGCGGCCGGGGTGTTCGCGGTCGTGGTGCAGACCACGGTGGCCTACGCCGCGTCGGTCTCGCCGCCTGCCGAACGCGGACGGAACATCGGTGTCGTCACCTCGGGCGTTGTGGTCGGCATTCTGGGCGCGCGGATCGTCACCGGCGCACTCGCCGAGGTGTGGGGCTGGCGGAGCGTCTATGCCGTGCTCGCGGTGCTCTCACTCGGGCTCGCAGCCCTCGTCTTCGCCGTACTGCCGTCAGAAGAACACTCCAACTCACCTGCAAGTTACAGGCAGCTCGTCGGCTCACTCGGCGGACTGTTCGGGCAGCGCGCCTTCCTGACACGCGGGCTCATCGCGTTCCTCTTGTTCGCATCGTTCCAAACCCTGTGGAGCGGATTGGCCCTGCCGTTGGGGGGCACGCCGTGGCAGCTGAGCGAGAGTCAGATCGGGCTGTTCGGCATCGCCGGACTCGCCGGCGCACTCGGCGCGGCGCGCGCGGGACGCTGGGCGGATGCAGGACGGGCGGCCCCGGTCACCGGTATCGCGCTCACCCTTCTCATCCTGTCATGGGCAGCGATCGCGCAGCTGCCGTGGTCCCTGTGGCTCCTCATCGTCGGAATCGTGGTTCTCGACTTCGCAGTCCAGGCCGTGCACGTGAGCAACCAGCACGTGCTCACCGCCGCACACCCGGATCGGGTCAGCAGCGTCCTCGGCAGTTACATGGTCTTCTACTCGCTCGGCTCCGCCATCGGCGCAGCCACAACCACTGCCATCTTCACCGCCCACGGATGGGTGGACTCCAGTGTCCTCGGGGCCGGATTCGCGGCCTGCGCGCTGGCCGTCTGGGCAACCGACAGGCGGCCACCCCGCGATAGCGCGAACCTCCGATCCGAGAAAGCAGGCGCGCGTCAGGCACGAGAGGAAACGCAAGGCACGGACCGGCCATGACCGCGTTCGGTACGGTTGTTGCGTTGGCGTCGTTCCCGTCTTCCCAGGCCATCCTGGGCGAGGTGGATGCCGGCGTGTCCCTGAGCCGTCCGGGGGCCGTCGGCGCCTCCACGGCAACCGCTCTGCTCGCCCCGGTGTGCGCGCTGACCGGAATGGCCCTGGGCGCCCTCCTGCGGTACACCCCGACGACCGTCGTGGCGGCCGTGGTTGTGCTCCTGATGCTGCCCATGGTCGTGGGCGAGGACAGGCACTGGTCCGCGGTCCTCGCCCACACTCTGCCGCTCAACGCATAGGACCGCCTGATCGTCGGCCCCTACGCCGCGCACCACCCGGCGCCATTCCCCTGGCCCACGACCGGCGCCTGGGCTGTCTACGCCCTGTGGGCAGTTGTCGCCGCCGTACTCACGACAACCGCGGTGCGCCGCCGCGACCAGTGAGCATCGCCCGCGGAAGCTCACTACCGTCCCATGCAGCGAACCGGCGAGAACAGCGAGGTGATGGCATGCGCCCCCTGCTGCGCTGCTGGCGCCGCGTTCGGCCCTGCTCGGGCTGGTGTGCGGTGTCGACAGTCCGGCTCTCGCACACGTCGCAGGTGCCGGTGGGATGTCCGGTCCGCTGCCCCAGCGGGTGGGTTCGAGGTCCTTCCGGCAGTGCTCGGTGAACTTCGTACCGCCCTCCGTGTAATCTGACGGCGGGCCTCGCGTGCCCGTCTTTCAGCCAGGCGCTGCCGCTCGTCCTGGTACGCGACCGCTGACTGGACCGGTCCAGCTGTGTGCTCGGCTCTTCGCGCGTCAGGGCGCTGAAGAGGACCGCGACGGGCCCGTCGCCGGGCGACCGAGGCCGCGCTGGTTCCCAGCACCACCTGATCACCGACGGGCACGGCACCTGGCTCGCGGTCATCCTGACCGGCACTCGGTCACGGGCCAGGCAGAAGGAAAACACCGCCAAACTCCAAGTCGTCAGCTGCCGGTGGTCCTCCACCGTCAGCCTGGTGACCACCGCACCGTTCCTGCGCACCAGTCCCACGTTGCTCCGCTCCCCTCACGTCGTTGGTCGCGGTGCTCATCCTCACCTCCGACCGGGCCGCCTGTTCCGGCCGCTGCAGACCCCCGGGGGGCGGGTCGGCGCCGGCGGGGCTTCGATGGGAGGCACCAGGGCGGCTGTCGATGCTGCGCCCGCTGGGTTGAGGAGATCAGGGGCGGGGACGCCTCCAGCAACACGGAACACTGGTGAGATCAGGCTTCCGTCCGGGCTCGGGCCGCCCTGGCCTTCCGGCGCTTGACAGCCCGCCGCTCATCTTCACTCAGGCCGCCGCACACGCCCATGTCCTGGCCCCCTTCAAGGGCCCACTTCAGGCAGTCGTCCATAACCGGGCAACGGCGGCACACTGCCTTGGCCTCTTCGATTTGGAGCAAGGCCGGGCCACCGACTCCTACGGGGAAGAACAGGTCCGGGTCTTCCTGCCGACAGGCGGCTTTGTGGCGCCAGTCCATCGTCGTGCCTCCATTCGTGTCGCCGGATGCTTCTTCTCTCGCCTGACCGGTATCGGCAGCTGTATGCAGCAGAGCGGGTAATTGCCCGCCTACTCTGAACCGACCGAGCGCGGCTTCCGTTTAGCGCACGCGGTCGGGGTAGGTGGGCCGCATGTTCAGACATCGGCGTGTTCGTACGGCTGTTGTACTTGTGATCAGCTGGGTGGCGTTGACATGCGTCGAGCGTTGGGGTGAGGACGCATCCTGGCAGGCGGCTCTACTCAGCGGGCTGGTGTGGGGGGGCGTGGTCACCGTTGCCTGGTGGTTTGCCGATTGGACGCAGATAGGCCGCCCCCGGGTGACACAGTCCGCAGGCGGCGCGGACACCGAGCATTTTCCGCCCATGGCCAGGGCGAAAGGCGACCAAACACCCTCGGGTCAGCACCCGAATTCCTCACAGCGGCGCGCCAGGACGTCGGCCGCGTCGGTCTCAGACAGATAGGCCGGCCCGACTTCGCGCATCAGTTCCCCGAGCTGGAATGCCTGCGGTGAGGTCATCGACGACGGCGCGCTGCGCTGCGAGCGCGGGAGCCGGGTCATGTCCCTTCTGGTGGTGTAGGCGATCAGTTGTCTGATGCGGCTGGTAGGA
>RHMC01000309.1 GCA_003719395.1 Streptomyces altiplanensis | reverse complement strand
CTGCTCGCCTGCCCGCCCCTTCCCGGCCTGGGGCAAGGCCCCCAGGCTCCCGGCCCCCAGGCTCCCGGTCCCCAGGCTCCCGGGACGCCCTCCGGGCGTGTCCTCGGTCTCTCCCGGACTCCGTCCGGGGCCCCGGCGGGCCGGAAAGTCCGGCTTCTCCGGTGATCGAGGAGCGGGATCCGGGGCAGCACCCCCGCGCGGCGGAGCCGCAAAGCGTCACAGCGGGAAGGGGCCGGGTGGGGAACCGGCGCCGCGGGGTCACCCGCACCCCGCCCCCGTCGGCCTCAAGTCCGCAGGTGGGAAGCCCCGTTGAGGTCCAGCACCGCCCCCGAGGACCACTCCGCGCCCGGCGACGCCAGCCACACCACCGCGCCCGCGATCTCCTCCGCGACGCACCCGCCCGAACGGGCTCTGCGCCCGGATCGCCTCGCCCTCCGCCCCGCTCAGCCGGTCCGCCACGCGCTCGGTGTCGAAGAATCCCGGCGCTACGGACGCCACCCCGATGCCGTACGGCGCGAGGGAGCCCGCCAGCGACTGGCCGAGCGCGTGCACCGCCGCCTTCGTCGCTCCGTACGCCGGGTGGTCCGCTCCCCCCGGAAGGCGCCGCGGGAGCCGATGTTGACGATCCGGCCGCCCGTGCCCTGGTCGATCATGCGGCGGGCCGCGAGGTGGCTGAGATTGGCCGTGGCGAGCAGGTTGACGGCCACGTGGCGCTGCCATGCGGCCGCCCACTCGTCGTACGGGCGCCTCGGCAAGGGGGTGGCGTTCGTTGACAGGCGGCGTTGTTCACCAGGATGTCGATGCCGCCGAGCCCCTCCGCCGCCAGGTCCGCCACGGCGCCGCGCCCGCCGGGTCGGACAGGTCGCCGCCGGCCAGCACATGGCCCGTACCCGCGAGTCCTTCGAGGGTCCGCTCGGCATCCTCGCGCCGGGAGCCGTAGTGGACCGCGACGCGGTCGCGCCGCCGCGAAGGCGCGGGCGACGGCACGGCCGAAGCCCGCGACGCGCCGCTGACGAGGACGCGGCGGCCGGAGGGGGGCGGTTGCGGGGGCAGGTGCATGACGGTGGCCTCTCGGACGTCGGACGCTGTTCAGCCCTCGTTTATACGCGCGCGGGAGCCTGGGGCCGAAAACGCGCGCCCCTCACGGGCCTCAGGAGGTACGCATGACGATCACCCGCAGGGACTTCGCCAGACGCTCAGCGCTCACGGGCGCCTCGGTCGCGCTCGTCGGCAGCGTCGGCGCGCTCGCCACCGCCCCCGGAGCCCTCGCCGCCGACGACCCGGCGGAGAGCGAGGGCTTTGACGGCGAGACCGGAAAGGGCCGGCGCGACCCCGGCTACGGGCCGCTCGTCCCCGACCCCGAGGGCATCGTCGCCCTGCCCGCGGGTTTCTCGTACCGGATCATCACGCACTCCGGTGTCACCAGGCTGGAGTCCGGCGAGTACACGCCGTCCAACCACGACGGCACCGCGACCTTCGAGGGCCCGCGCGGTGTGACGCTCCTCGTCAACAACCACGAGCTCAAGGGCGTGCGCTCCAAGTGGAAGCACCCCGTGCCGCTCGCCGAGGGCCTGGTGTACGACCCGGCCGCGTCCGGCGGCTGCACGGTCGTCGAGGTGCACCGCGGCGGCGAGGTCGCCGAGTGGGTCGGCATCGCGGGGACCTCGACCAACTGCGCCGGCGGGCGCACCGATTGGGGCACCTGGCTGACCTGTGAGGAGAACTCCGACCGGGCCGGCGAGAACGGCATGACCAAGGACCACGGTTACGTCTTCGAGGTCGACCCCTACGACCGCCGTGCGAACGTCGACCCCCGGCCCGTCAAGGCCTTCGGCCGCTTCGACCACGAGGCCGTCGTCATCGACCCCAAGCGCGGCCACGCCTACCTCACCGAGGACGACTCGGCCCCCAACGGGCTGCTCTTCCGCTGGGTCCCGCCGCACGGCTTCAAGCACGGCCGCGGACAGCTCCGCAAGCTCGCCGACGACGCGGGCGCCCTCCAGGCCACCAGGTGCTACGACTCCGGCGGCCGGTTCGTCGACGACCTGTCGCGCGCCACGCGCATCGGCACGGTCTACGGCGTCGACTGGATCGACGTGCCCGACCGGGACGGCAGGACGGTCCCGGTGCGCGAGCAGTTCGACGACGGGGACATCACGCGCGCCCGGAAGCTGGAGGGCATGTGGTGGGCCGACGGCGGCGCGTACATCGTCTCGTCGTACGCCCGTGACGAGAGCCCCGGCGAGCCGCACGACGGTCAGGTGTGGTTCTACGATCCCAAGCGCCGCACGCTCACGCTGAAGGTGCTGCTCGGTACGGGCGGACAGTTCGACGGCCCCGACAACATCACCGTCTCCCCGTACGGCGGTCTGGTCGTCGCCGAGGACGGCGACGGCGGCCAGCACCTCTTCGGCGCCACGGAGAGCGGCCGTACGTACCCGATCGCCCGCAACGAGCTCAACGTGGGGAGCGAGGCCGAGCCCGAGTTCAGCGAGTTCGCCGGGGTCGTCTTCTCGCCCGACGGGAAGACGCTCTACGCCAGCATCCAGAACCCGGGCATCCTGCTCGCCATCACCGGTCCGTGGCGGCGCCGTCGCCCTCACTGACCGCGAGGAGCTCGGCCAGGTCCTCCTCGTGCTCGCGGATCAGGCCGGCCGCCGGCTCCTGCTCCCACCACGGCACGGGGGCGGCCCGCTCCGCGCACCAGGCGAGGGCCTCGGGCATGCTCGGCCGGTCGGCGGGGGCGGCGGCCAGGCAGCGGGCGAGGAAGCCGGGCCACTCGGTCCCCGGCACGCCGAGGAGGTCGGGGGCGTCGTACAGGGTCCGGTGGGCCACCTGTTCGGCGCTGCCCGACCCGAACGGGTTGCGCCCCGTACTGGACAGCGCGAGGAGCGCCCCCAGCGCGAACACGTCGGCGGGCGTGTCCGCCCGGCTGCCCGGTGTCAGCTCCTCGGGGGCGACGAACCCGAGGAAACCGGAGTCGGCCGGGTTCAGCCCGGCGGAGCGGCCGACCGTGCCGAAGTCGACGATCTTCGGGCCCCGGTGGGTGATCAGGACGTGGGAGGGCTTGAGGTCGAGGAGGGCGCCCCGCGCCGTGGATGGCGGACAGGGCCACGGCGAGCGGCGAGCCGAACGTGGCGAGGTCGGCGGGGCCCAGCGGTCCGGTCGTGGTGATGGCCTCGACGATCGGCGGCCCCACGCAGAACTCGGCGGCCAGCCAGGGCCGCGGTCCTCCGTGCCGACGTCGAGCACCGTCGCGGTGAAGGGTCCCCCGACCCGGAGGGCGGCGGCGGCCTCGCGGCGGAACCGCTCACGAAAGCGCGGGGCGGCGGTCAGGTGTTCGTGGACGGTCTTGAGGGCGACCAGCCGCCCGGCGGAGTTCCGCGCCAGCTGGACACGGCCCGTACCGCCCTCTCCGATCAGGGAGACGGTGCGGTACTCCGCGCGCTCGGCCATGCCGTGGTCCCTCCCGGTCGTACGGTCGCCGGTCGTCCGGCCCGTCCAGTGGTGACGATCGCGGTCATGATCGCGACCTCGTCCGTGACCAGTGTCCCGGACGTTGTCTGCGACGCGTACGGGGGCCGGTCGGTTGCCGCGGCTTCGCGGCCGCCCCGTCGGGACCGCTCGTCGCCGGCGCGGACGGCGGGATGTGAAAGCCCGGCGACAGGGCGTGAAGCCCCCGGACGAGGCCCGGTTGGCAGAGAACATTCCGGCCCGATCCCGGAATCTCGCTGGGTGCCGGGCCGGTCACACTCCGTCCGGAACACCTGGTCGGCACGTGTCCACCGACCCGGCCCCGGGTGACCCGGGGTGAAGTGATCATGGACGGGCATGGCGTGGCGGCCTCCCGGGGCGCATACTCTCAACTAATGACAAAGTCAGCCGGAGCCCGGCGCTACCTGCCGTCCAGTCCCTTCAACGTCCCGGCCGCGGACGCCCCCCCGATCGAGGTTTTCGAGGTGGGCGACCGGGTCTCGCATGATCAGTTCGGACTCGGGAGGGTCATCGCAATCGAAGGTGATGCAGCGGTTCTCATCGACTTCGCGGGCCGGCAAGGCCGCATCCTGAGTCCTTTCACCAAACTGACCAAGCTCTAGTCCCTCCGGCGCGCGAGCGCTAGAGGGCCTGGGCTGCCGGCTTGACCATGCCGCGAACGGTGCGACTCTTCACGAAGTCGCCCATCGCGGTCATTTCCCATTCTCCCGAGAACTGCTTGATCAGCTTCGCCATCATCACTCCCGTCTGCGGCTCGGCGCCCGTCAGGTCGAAGCGGACCAGTTCCTCACCGGTCGCCGCGTCCAGCAGACGGCAGTAGGCCTTGGCCACGTCGGTGAACTTCTGTCCCGTGAAGGAGTTCACCGTGAACACCAGGCCCGTAGCCTCCGCGGGGATGCGGCCGAGGTCGACGGTGATCACCTCGTCGTCGCCCGCGCCCTCGCCGGTGAGGTTGTCCCCGGAGTGCTTGACGGCGCCGTTCAGGATCGACAGCTTGCCGAAGTAGCAGCTGTCCAGGTGCTTGCGGTTCCCGTCGTAGGCGATGACGGACGCGTCCAGGTCGATGTCCTTGCCCCGGAACGCCGGCTCCCAGCCGAGGCCCATCTTGACCTGGGACAGGAGCGGGCGGCCGGCCTTGACCAGGGAGACCGTCTGGTTCTTCTGGAGGCTGACCCGGCCCTTGTCGAGGTTGATCTTGCCACTCGCGGCGGGGGGCCGGGGGCGGCGG
>RHMC01000308.1 GCA_003719395.1 Streptomyces altiplanensis | reverse complement strand
CGCCGGACCCTCCCGCCGAGCGCCTCGCGCCGCCCCGACACCACCGTCTCGTTCTCGTCCATGGTGCGCCGCCTCCCCTGCCCTCGCACAGCACCGGCTGCCGGCCTCAGCGGCCAACATCAACTGCTCACGACCGTACCGCCGCCCGCCGACACCCGTCTCTCCCTGTGGACAACCGACGACCGACAACCGAAAGTCGTCGACCGACAGCCGCCGACAGACGACTGCCGACCGACGACTGCCGACCGACGACTGCCGGCCGCCGACCGCCGGCCGCTCAGGGGTTCACACCCCGAGGGCCTCCTCCATCTCCTCCTCGGCCGCAGCCGCCCCGGACTCCGAAGCCGCTCCAGCAGCCGCCCCGGCAGTCGTCCCCGGAGCACCGGCCACAGCCGCCCGTCGCCGCCGCGCCTCGGCCAGCCCCAGCCGCCGCCGTCACCGCGAGTCCGGCCACCAGCCACAGGACCAGCACCAGCACATGCCGTCCGAGCCCGTTCCCGTCGAAGTACACATGGCTGCGCGCACCCTCGACGAAGCCCGCGCCGTTCCAGAACGCGTGCAGCGCGCCGAAGAAGCCCGACTGCAGCTCCGGCCGGAAGATGCCTCCCGAGCTGGTGAAGTTGAGCATCACGAACAGCACCATCACGCCCAGCGTCGTCCACCGCTTGAGGAAGGTGTGCAGTCCGACGCCGATCAGCAGGATGCCCGCCGAGTACACCCAGGACATCGCCCACAGCCCGCCGAGCCCCCGGTCCACCAGGTGGAACATCGGCCCCGCGAAGACCGCCCCGATCCCGCTCACGGCCAGCGACGTCCCCGCCGCCAGCAGCGCCCTGATCCGCAGCGGCAGCACACCGCCCGCGCCGCCGATCACCGCGACCGAGGCGTACGAACCGATGCTCAGCGCGACCAGCAGGAAGAAGAGCCCCTGCCCCGTCGGGTCACCGCTCGCCGCCGGCGTCACGTCCGTCACCTTCAGCGGTTCGCCCTGCTGGGCCGCGACCTCGGTGAAGACCTTCTGGACGGCGGTCGCGCTGGTCTCCGAAGAGGCGGTGGCGACCAGCAGCTCCGGCGTCTCCTTGCCCTTCCCCGGTACGTACGCCCCGTAGACCGCCTGGTCCATCAGCTGCCCGACGGCGGCTTCCCGGTCGGGCACGGTACGTACGTTCAGCGCCCCCGCGCCCTTGTCCTGCAGCGTCTGCGCGAGCACCTGGGCACTCGGCCCGGATCCCACCACGTCCACCCGCAGATCGTGCGGGGCCGGGGCGTGGAAGGCCCCCAGGTACGCGATCCCCATGCCGACGCACATCAGCAGCGGTGTCAGGAGATGGCCGAGGACATGGCGCAGAGCGGCCCCGCCTCCCGTACGGCCAGGGACCGCGTGTGCCGGAGCGGACATCAGGACAACCTCCGATGGTTGGCTTTTACAACCGAATCAATGGATGTACTCTACAACCAATAACCGGGAGGGCAAAACACATGAACGGCACCAACGAAGCCATCGACACCATCGAGCGCGAGCTCACAGCGTTCGCCCGCCGCGCCCGCGCGGCAGCCGCCCGCCTGCACCCCGACCTGCCCCTGGTCTCGTACACGCTGCTCGCGCACATCAACGACCAGCGGGGCTGCCGCGCCACCGACCTCGCGGCCCACTACCTGCTCGACAAGTCGACGGTCAGCAGGCAGATCGGATCCCTCGAAAAGCTGGGCCTGGTCGAGCGCCGCCCCGACCCCGACGACCACCGCGTCCAGGTCCTGCACCCGACCCGGGCCGGTGCCGAGCTCCTCAGCGCGACCCACGCCAGCCGCCACACGGCCTTCCAGGAGCGCCTCGCCGACTGGAGCGAGGAGGACCTCACCCGCTTCGCGGCCTACCTCCTGCGCTACAACCAGGCAGGCCGAGCAGACCAAGCAAACCGAACAGGCCACACAGGCCACACAGGCCCAGCAGATCCGGCTACCGCAGCATGACGACCGTCGCCGCCCCCACGGCCCCGTCCGTCCCGATGGTGCGTACGTCGGTCTCGCGCCCTGCGACCAGCCGCTCCAGCCCCGCCGCGTCCGGCTGCAACCGTCCGCGCTCGAAGACGACCAGGCTCACCCGCGTTCCCTCGGGCACCCGTTCCTTCCGCTCCCGGTACTGGGCGTACGTCACCGCGTCGCACCCGGAGTACCAGCCGAACTCCGGCTCGTACCCCGTCACCACCAGGCACGGCCGCCCCTGCGCCGCCGTCCCGATCTCCCGCGCGACCGGCACCGTCGACCAGCTCAGCCGCGTCGGCGCCGGCATCGCGCCGTGCGCCACGACCTGCGCCGTGCCGAGCACCGTGAGCCCGGCCAGCGCGGCCGCACCGGCCAGCACGGGGGCACTGCGCACCGGCCCCACCAGTTCGGCCACCGCCTGCACGCCGAGCACGGTGAGCAGGACGACAGCGAGACAGACGAACCGCGGTTCCCCGTCCGTCGCCAGGCCGAGGATCACGAAGACCAGCACGGCGGCCGTTCCCAGGAACACCCGTCTCCGGTCCTCCGGTCGCGCCTCCGGCGCCGTCCCGTCCCGGACGCCCCGCACCCGCCGCAGCGCCGCCCCCGCCGCCCACAGGCCCGCGACCATCACCACCGCGCCGAGGTCTCCCGCCAGCCGGTAGGGGAAGACCGCCAGGTAGTAGACGAGCCCGTCACCCACGTACTCGCGATTGGCCTGCGACGTCGCCGAGAGGATCATCCCGAGCGGCCGCCCCGTCTCCCGCACGGCATGCACGAAGTGCGGTACGAGCCCGAGCGCCAGCAGCGCGACCGCCCCCGCCAGCCGCCTCCCCTGTGCGGCCCACGCGCGCGGGCCGTACGCGAGAGCGCGGCGAAGCCCCAGGGCCAGCAGGTTGCCCACCACCCCGTACCGCAGGTAGAAGGCGGCCAGCGCGGCGGCCGGCACCCCCCACAGCGCCCGCGACCCCTTCTTCTCCTGCGTCCGCACCAGCAGGAAGACGACGATCAGCAGCAGCCCCGTCGCCCCGATGTCATTGAGGTACTCCGGCACCCTGCGCAAAAACCCCAGCCCGCTCAGCAGCACCAGCAGGACCACCACCGCCCGCCGCCGCGAGGTCCAGGCGGCCGCGACGAGGTACGTCACCGTCAGCGTCCCCAGCACCAGCACGAGCGCCACCGCGCGCAGGGCGCCCTCCCCACCGCCGCCGCCGTGCAGCCACAGGGCGAGCGCGCCGAGCGCGGGAAGCCCCACGGGCCGGTAGACGCCCCAGCCCGCGTCGGGCGTCCCGTCCACCCAGGAGCGCGCCTTGTTCGCGTACACCGCTTCCTCGTGACCGAGGTACGGCTCGAAGTCCTGAAGCACCGCCCACACTCCGGCGGCGAGCACCAGCACCCCCAGGGCGTACGCCCAGGAAGGCACCCGCCGCAACACGCCCACCGCCGACCGCGGGCCGGCGGATACCCGCTCCGCCCACAGAGGCCGGGAAACCAGCCAGGCCGGCGCCGCGACAAGCAGGTACGGCCACGGCTGCCACCCCGGCAGCCACCCCCCGAACCCGGTCACCAGCAGCACCTGCTGCACACCTGCCAGAGCCGTGAACACCACGGCCACGACGAAGGCGGCCTTCCTACGGGTCACCACGAGATCCCCCCACCGCAGACAGCCCGCCGGACTCACCGCACGACGGACCGCACGCCAGACCGCACGACGGACAGCAAAAAGAAACGGACCCCATCGTGGTCAACGATGAGGCCCGGATCATGGGTCCTGCAAAGTGCGCGAGGGGGGATTTGAACCCCCACGTCCCTAAGGACACTGGCACCTGAAGCCAGCGCGTCTGCCGTTCCGCCACTCGCGCATGAGTGGTGCCGTTCGAATCTCTCACTGGTTTGTGCGAGCGCCTGACGACATGCAGAAGATTAGCACGGCGGCGAGGAGGGATTCACACCCGTTGTTGCGGGGGACCTGGGAAGAGGCGGAGGACGGGAGGAAGACGGATCCGAGGGCAGGGCGAAGGCCGGACGAAGGGCGGAACGGGGCAGCGAACGGGAGGCGGAACAGAGAGGGAACAAGGAGAGGGAACGACGACGCCTCTCACCCACTCCTCCAGAGTGCCGCCCGGGTGCGGGACACTGTCAGGAGGCCACCTCTACGATCCCTGTGAGAGGTGACACTCATCCACTGTGCAGACAAGGGGAACCAGCCGATTTCCCGACGCGTGGATACGATCAGTAAGCAGTACCAGGACGACAACGACGGAGGAGGTGCCCCATGGGAGTCCTGAAGCGTTTCGAGCAGCGTCTCGAAGGTCTGGTCAACGGCACCTTCGCCAAGGTCTTCAAGTCCGAGGTCCAGCCCGTCGAGATCGCCGGCGCCCTCCAGCGCGAGTGCGACAACAACGCCACGATCTGGAACCGCGAGCGGACCGTCGTCCCCAACGACTTCATCGTCGAGCTCTCCACCCCGGACTACGAACGCCTCAGCCCGTACTCCGGCCAGCTCGGCGACGAACTCTCCGGACTCGTCCGCGACTACGCCAAGCAGCAGCGCTACACCTTCATGGGCCCCATCAAGGTCCACCTGGAGAAGGCCGAGGACCTCGACACCGGTCTCTACCGCGTGCGCAGCCGCACCCATTGCTTCGAGCACGTCTCGGGCAGTCGCCCCCAGTCCCCGGCCCCCGGCCGCTCCCCTCCGCACCGGCCGCCCCCCGCGGCGGCGGCTACGGCTACCCGCCGT
>RHMC01000307.1 GCA_003719395.1 Streptomyces altiplanensis | reverse complement strand
GGGGGGCCGGTCGCGTGTTCCGAACCCCTCAGCGCTCCCGCTCGCGCTCCTCGACCCACGCGTTGTACGCCGCGACCTGCGCCCTGCGCGCCACCCGCTCCACCGGCCGCAGCGCTTGCCCGCGCCCCGCCATTTCCGAAGCGCTCACCGCCCCGCCGTGCCCGCTCTCGTACGCCACCGTGATGAGCAGCCCGACCCGCTGCGCGAGTTCCAGCACCCGTACCGCCCGCGGCGGGTACCCGGGGGCCAGCACCTCACCGCCGCCGCCCTCCACCCGCGCCCGGTACGGCGTCGATCGCCGCCTCGGCCACCGGGCCCGACCCCGCCACATCGAGCCGTGACAGCACCGCGGTCGCGTCCCGAAGCGCCTCCGCGAGTTCCCGCTCGGCCTCCCCGAGCGACGGCACGTCCGCCGGCGGAGCCTCCCGTACGGGCAGGCAGTGCCACACCACCTCCACGTGCACGTCCCCGGCCGGCCCCGCCTCGTACACCTCCGGCACCAGTCCCAGCGCCGCGCCGGAGCAGACCACGGCTTCCTCCGCCTCCAGCGCCCGCGCGTTGAACTCCGGCGGCCCACTGAGCCCCAGCGGATGCCCCGGCGCGGGCAGCGCCACCCGGAACCCCGTCACGCCCAGCGCGCGCAACCGCCCCAGGGCCAGCGTGAGCCCGACCGGCCCCGCCTCCCCGGGCACACCTTCCACCCGGTGCACCGCGTCCTCCCCGACAATGGCGAGCGCGACGTGATCCGGCGAAACAAGTCCGGCCAAAAGGGCGTTTCCCCATGCGGCCAGTCGTCCTGAGCGAGGTTCGGAGAGCATGGACCCAGCCTAGGGAATGGGACCTAAGAGCCGGACCGCCCGACCGGTGGCGTAGGTTTTCCCTGGGAGCTGTGCCCGCTGGCACACCCAACATTCTCGAGACTGCATGGGGAGACAACGCGCTCATGAGCGATGTACTGGAGCTGGTGGACGTATCCGTGGTCCGCGACGGACGCGCTCTGGTGGAAGACGTCTCCTGGTCGGTCAAGGAGGGTGAGCGCTGGGTGATCCTCGGCCCGAACGGTGCCGGCAAGACCACCCTGCTGAACGTCGCCTCCAGCTATCTCTTCCCGTCCTCCGGCACCACCAGGGTCCTCGGCGAGACGCTCGGCAGCCCCGGCACCGACGTCTTCGAGCTCCGCCCCCGCATCGGCATGGCCGGCATCGCGCTGGCCGACAAGCTGCCCAGGCGCCAGACCGTCCTCCAGACGGTGCTCACCGCCGCGTACGGCATGACCGCCACCTGGCACGAGAACTACGACGAGGTCGACGAGCAGCGCGCCCGCGCCTTCCTCGACCGCCTCGGCATGACGGAGTACCTGGACCGGAAGTTCGGCACGCTCTCCGAGGGCGAGCGCAAGCGCACCATGATCGCCCGCGCGATGATGACCGACCCCGAGCTGCTCCTCCTCGACGAGCCCGCCGCCGCCTCGACCTCGCGGCCGCGAAGACCTCGTCCGCCGCCTCGGCCGCCTCGCCCGCGACCCGTACGCCCCCTCGATGATCATGGTGACGCACCATGTCGAGGAGATCGCCCCCGGTTTCACCCACGTTCTGATGATCCGTCAGGGCAAGGTCCTCGCCGCGGGCCCCGTGGAGACCGAACTGACCTCCCGCAACCTCTCCCTCTGCTTCGGCCTGCCGCTCGTCGTCGAGGCGCAGGTCCGACCGCTGGACGGCCCAGGGCCTGCCGCTCGGCTGACCCGGGACCCGCGACCCGCCCACGCCCCGACCGTGCCCGCCCGCGCTCCGTCCGCGGCCCGCTCGCGCCCTGTCCGTGAAGACTCCCCGCGCCTACCATGACCTACGTGGACATCGACGGCGTGGGTGTGGTGGCTGATCGGCGCCGTCGGGCTGGGGATCCCGCTCGTGGTGACGGCGATGCCCGAGTTCGGAATGCTGTCGGCGGGCGCGGTCGCCGGCGCCGTGACCGCGAGCCTGGGCGGCGGCGTGGTCGCGCAGGTACTGGTCTTCGCCGCCGTCTCGGTCGCGCTCATCGCGGTCGTACGCCCGATAGCCGCCCGGCACCGCTCCGAACGCCCCCAACACGCCACCGGAATCGACGCCCTGAGAGGCCGTCAGGCAATCGTGCTCGAACGGGTCGACGGCAGCGGCGGCCGGATCAAACTGGCGGCGAGGTCTGGTTGGCCGGTCCTACGACGCCGACCAGACCTTCGAACCGGGCCGGCAGGTCGACGTCATCGAGATCGACGGAGCAACGGCAGTAGTCATGTGAGCCGAACACCCCGCACACCGGCTCGTGTTCTGGGAAGATTGATCATCAGATCGTCCGCACACGGCCTGGCCGGTCTCCCGAGAAGCACGATACGAAGGGCACGGGAAACGCGATGTCATCCGTCATCATCGTCCTGATCATTCTGGTGGTGCTGGTCTTCATCGCCCTGATCAAGACGATCCAGGTCATCCCACAGGCCAGCGCCGCCATCGTGGAGCGCTTCGGCCGCTACACCCGCACCCTCAACGCGGGACTGAACATCGTCGTCCCGTTCATCGACTCGATCCGCAACCGGATCGACCTCCGCGAACAGGTCGTCCCCTTCCCGCCCCAGCCGGTGATCACCCAGGACAACCTGGTGGTCAACATCGACACCGTCATCTACTACCAGGTCACTGACGCCCGGGCCGCGACGTACGAAGTCGCCAGCTACATCCAGGCGATCGAGCAGCTCACCGTCACCACGCTGCGCAACATCATCGGTGGCATGGACCTGGAGCGGACCCTGACCTCCCGCGAGGAGATCAACGCGGCGCTGCGCGGCGTCCTCGACGAGGCGACCGGCAAGTGGGGCATCCGCGTCAACCGCGTCGAGCTCAAGGCGATCGAGCCCCCCACCTCCATCCAGGACTCGATGGAGAAGCAGATGCGCGCCGACCGTGACAAGCGCGCCGCGATCCTCACCGCCGAAGGCATCAGGCAGTCCGCGATCCTCACCGCCGAAGGCGAGAAGCAGTCCGCGATCCTGCGCGCCGAGGGCGAGGCCAAGGCGTCCGCGCTGCGCGCCGAGGGCGAGGCCCAGGCCATCCGTACGGTCTTCGAGTCGATCCACGCGGGCGACCCCGACCAGAAGCTCCTCTCGTACCAGTACCTCCAGATGCTCCCGAAGATCGCCGAGGGCGACGCCAACAAGCTCTGGATCGTGCCCAGCGAGATCGGTGACGCGCTCAAGGGCCTCAGCGGCGCCTTCGGCAACTTCAGCGGCGGTGCCCCGGGCTTCAACACGGGCCAGGAGCGCCGTCAGGACCCCCCCATCGACTGACACGTGCAGATCTCGTGCATGATCGGTGCACCAAGCAACGATCATGCACGAGAGGCTCACCGTGACCATCTGGGAGATGCTCGCCGTCTTCGCCGCGGGCGTGGGCGCCGGGACCATCAACACCATTGTCGGTTCCGGAACCCTCATCACCTTCCCGGTCCTGCTCGCCACCGGCCTGCCGCCGGTGACCGCGACCGTCTCGAACGCCCTCGGCCTGATCCCCGGCTCGATCAGCGGCGCCATCGGCTACCGCAAGGAACTCACCGGCCAGCGCCGCCGCATCCTGCGCATGGGCGCCGCCGCCGCCGTCGGGTCCGTCTGCGGAGCCGTACTGCTCCTCGCCCTGCCGGCGAACGCCTTCGAGACGATCGTGCCGGTCCTGGTCGGCCTCGCCCTGACCCTGGTGATCC
Source organism: Streptomyces altiplanensis (assembly GCA_003719395.1). Classification (GTDB taxonomy): domain Bacteria; phylum Actinomycetota; class Actinomycetes; order Streptomycetales; family Streptomycetaceae; genus Streptomyces; species Streptomyces altiplanensis. The sequence goes on along the minus strand of RHMC01000307.1, from coordinate 1,017 downwards.
TCCAGCCCCGTATCACCAAGGCCGTCCAGCGCCGCCGCGAGCGCAACGGCTCCGACGCCCCCGACCCCGACGGCGGCCCGCTCCTCATCACGGGCCTTCTGCTCGCCAGCGTGTACGGCGGTTACTTCACCGCGGCCCAGGGGATTATCTATGTCGCGCTCATGGGCATGCTGCTCAACGACACCCTGCAACGCCTGAACGCCACCAAGAACGTCCTCGCCGCGGTCGTCAACAGCACCGCCGCGGTCTTCTTCCTCTTCGCCGCGGAGTTCGACTGGACCGCCGTCGCGCTCATCGCCGTCGGCTCCACGCTCGGCGGTCAGCTCGGCGCCAAGATCGGCCGCCGCCTGCCACCGACCGTCCTGCGCGTGCTGATCGTGGCCGTGGGCACAGTCGCGATCGTCCAGCTGATACTGCGCTGACGCACAGAAGCCCGCCTCCGAACGAAGGCGGGCCTACTCCTCCGGGCGCCTACGCGGGCTGCGCCAGCCCTCCCCGGGGCGTCGGCTCCGTCCGGGCAGGAGAGACCCCACTCGGCAGCGCGAACCACTCGTTCGCCCCCAGCGACAGCAGCATCGCGTCGGCGGGTGAAGGCACGAACGGCCGCCGCAGCAACGGCATGCCCGCCTCCTCCGGCGTACGGTCCGCCTTGCGGTGATTGTCCTCAGCGCAGGACGCCACCGTATTCAGCCAGCCGTCCCCGCCGCCCTGAGCTTTCGGTATCACATGGTCGACGGTGGTGGCCCGCCGTCCGCAGTACGCGCACCGGTGCTGGTCCCGTATGAGCACACCGCGCCTCGACCACGGTGCCTGTCTTCGGAAGGGCACCCGGACGTACCGGCAGAGCCTGATCACCTGCGGCACCGGAAGCTCCACGGCGGCCGCGCGCATCAGCAGTCCGGGGCGGGCCTGTTCGACAACGGCCTTGTCCTGCAGGACAAGCACCACCGCCCGGTTCAGCGTCACCGTACACAGCGGCTCGAAGCTCGCGTTCAGTACCAGCGTGTCCCGCATCCC
>RHMC01000306.1 GCA_003719395.1 Streptomyces altiplanensis | reverse complement strand
CGACGTCGAACTCCGCCGCAGGCGCGAACCCGCCGAGGGTCTCTTCATCGCCGAGGGCGAGAAGGTCATCAGGCGCGCCCGCCAGGCCGGCTACGAGATGCGCTCGATGCTGCTCTCCGCCAAGTGGGTCGATGTCATGCGCGACGTCATCGACGAGGCCCCGGCTCCGGTGTACACCGTGAGCCCGGACCTCGCCGAACGCGTCACCGGCTACCACGTCCACCGCGGCGCGCTCGCCTCGATGCAGCGCAGGCCCCTCCCGGCCGCCGGCGACCTGCTCGCCCCGGCCCGCCGGGTCGTCGTCATGGAGGCGGTCAACGACCACACCAACATCGGCGCGATCTTCCGCAGCGCCGCCGCGCTCGGCATGGACGCGGTGCTGCTCTCCCCGGACTGCGCGACCCGCTCTACCGCAGGTCGGTCAAGGTCTCCATGGGCGCGGTCTTCTCGGTGCCGTACGCCCGCCTCGAATCCTGGCCCAAGGATCTGGAGCAGGTACGGGAGGCGGGCTTCAAGCTCCTCGCCCTCACCCCCGACGAGAAGGCATCGGCGATCGACGACGTGGCCCCGCACCGCCTCGACCGGGTGGCCCTGATGCTCGGTGCGGAGGGCGACGGCCTGTCCAGGAAGGCGCTCGCCGCCGCCGACGAGTGGGTCCGCATCCCGATGGCACACGGCGTCGACTCACTGAACGTGGGCGCCGCCGCAGCGGTCGCGTTCTACGCGGTGGCGACGGGCCGCCCGCAGTCCTGACCGGGTTCGGCCCCGGCGGCTCAGAACGCCTGCGGGCCCTCGGGGCCCGGCTGCTCCACACCGGGAGACACGCCGAGACCCCTGGCCGGTCCCTGGCACCCCTGGGCCGCCGCGATCCCCAGCGCCATCAGCAAGCGTCACCACGACGAAGACGACGATGCGCTGCCGCAGCAGCCGGGGATTCGCCGGACGCCGCCCGGTCGATGTCGTCCTCGTCCCCGGCCTGGTGCCCTGACGTCCGTCCGTGCGCCGGTCCGTGCGCTCATCTGTCCGCCGGTCCGTGCGCCCGTCCGTGCGCCCGCCGGAACGCCCCGTATCGCGCGCCGCCGAGGGGCGTGATCCCGAGCGCGGCAACGAGGCGCGGCGGAGCTGCACGCGCGCCCCGGACGTACCCGCCGTCCGTCCCCGCTGGGTCTCCTCCTCGACGTACCGCCCCGTGGGCCGGTCCTGATCGGCGCGGGGCGCCGGCGGCCTGGCCTCGCCGATGCCCTGGGCCTCCCGGGCGGCGATCTCCTTGAGCCGCATCGAGAGCTGCAGCGTGCTGGGCCGTTCCTCCGGGTCCTTGGCGAGGCAGGCCCGCACCAGCGGTGCGAGGGCGTCGGGCACGCCGTGCAGCTGCGGCTCCTCATGCACCACGCGGTACAGCATGACCTCCGAACTGCCCTGCCCGAAGGGGGAGTCGGCGGTCGCGGCGTACGCCAGGGTGGCGCCCAGCGCGAACACGTCCGTGGCCGGTGTGACCGTCGCGCCGCGCACCTGCTCGGGCGCGAGGAAACCGGGGGAGCCCACCGCCGTACCGACATGCGTGAGGGTGCTCGCGCCGGTCGCCCAGGCGATGCCGAAGTCGATGATCCGCGGCCCCTTGGGCGACAGCAGGATGTTCGACGGCTTGAGATCGCGGTGCACGACCCCGGCCTCGTGGACGGCGACGAGCCCTTCCGACAGCGCCGCACCGACCGCGGCCGCCTCGGCGGCCGTCAACGGGCCCTCGTCGACGACCTTGTCGTGCAGCGAGGGGCCCGGCACGTACTGGGTCGCGAACCACGGCCGGTCGGCCTCGAGGTCGGCCGCCACCAGCCGCGCCGTACAGCCGCCGCGGATCCGCCGTGCGGCGGACACCTCGCGTGCGAAGCGCGACCTGAACTCCTGGTCCTCGGCCAGGTCCGGCCGGATCACCTTCAGCGCGACCCGCTGGCCGCGCCGGTCGGAGCCCAGGTAGACGACGCCCATGCCGCCCGCCCCGAGCCGCCGGTGAATCCTGAACGAGCCGACGACACGCGGGTCCTCCCGCCGGAGCCGCATCATCGCCATGTCCGTCCCCTACCTCCGGTGGGGCCTCCCCCACCCCGCTGCTGACCGGTCCGTTCGACGTCGGACAGCTTACGTACCTGCGGCCCGGTGTGCTCATAGGCCGCGCCCTCACGAATCGATCGATTGTCAGTGCCGAGTGGGAAACTTGAGAAGTGGCCAGGGGGCGGCCGATCCGCCGCCCCCGGCCCGTGCGAGATCTCAAAGGTCCGTCGCTGAAGGGGGATTGGATCAATGAAGGGCGATCGCGTGGAGATAGTCGTCGACGCGGGAGACACGACGCGTACGTACGAAGTGGTGGCCAGCCGGGCAGGCCGGCGGGTGGAAACAGCGGTGCGCAGGGGAGTGGTGGAAGTGAGTGAAGTCACCCGCAACGGCTCCGTGGTGCGCACCGCGCGCTTCACGGCGACCAGGGTGCTGGCCCTGGTCGAACAGCCGGTCCCCAGGGAGGACACCTCCGAACACCAGGAGCGTCCCCTCCGGGAAGACCCCAGGACGTAGGGCCGCTTCTCCACCCTGGGGAGTACGCCGCGGGCCGGTTGCTCATCCTCCGGGAGGCCCGGCAATCGGTACGCGGGCATGAGGCCCCGGTCCCGAAGCTCCCCTAACGTTGAAGTCAAGCGGCGGGTGGAGCACTCGTCCCCCGAGGTCAGACACCCGCCGCTGCCCACCACGACAGGAGAGGAACCATGGCGGACACGGCAACGCGGACGGTGATCCGCACGCAGGGACGCAGGGCATTCGCCTCGTTCGGCGGCCGTCCGTCAGGCACGCGCCACCCCCTGGTGGCGACGGCCATGGTCCTTCCCCTCGCGGCGCTGCTCGTCGTCCTCTTCGGAGGCTGGGAAGCAGTGGTCACACAGGCGTCGTCCGTGGGTGTGATGCTCGGGCGCTGAGCGGCGCCCACGGCCCGGTAGAGCGGACCGCGCCAGGGTATCCGGCCATCTCATAACCCCGTGGGGACGGGGGTGCGGCGGGCGACTGCGTTTGCCCGGACAGCTGGGGAGCTGTCCGGGCAACGCCTTTTTCCTCACCGGGAGCGGCGCCCCAGGACGCTTTTCGGGCCCGGCCCGGGAAGGAGCGGGGTGGGGAAGAACCGCCCCGCCGGCCGCCCCGGCGCGGCACGTAGGCTCCCCGCGGTACCGACAGCACAGCACCGCACCGCACAGCACCCGGGGGAGACCGTGACCGCATCCGTCGCGCAAGCGCTGAGCGCCGTCGCGCACGCCGCTGCACCTCAGTCCCGGCCCGCGCCCCGGCCCGCATCCCTGCCCGCGTCCCGGATCACGCCCCGGCCCGTCCGGGGCGAAACGGCAGGCCCCTGCCCCTGCGCGCACCCCGACGTCCTCGCGGACCGCCCGGACGGCACGGTCGTACGCCACGGCGAACGTCGTCGCCAACTCCACGCCCCCGACACCGATGCCGCCGCCCTCACCGCACGCATCACCGCCGCCGCGGACCCACTCCTCGCCGGCATCCTCCTGCCGCCCCTGCCCGTACCGGCGGCGGGAAGCACCTTCACCGCCATGCTGCACGGCCGGCCCCTGAGCCTGTGGCCGTACGGAGCCCCCGTCGACCCCGAGGCGCCCGAAGCCGCCCCCTGGGAGGACGCCGCGACCCTCCTCGCCCGGCTGCACGCGGTCGCACCCGGCGCACTCCGACTCCCCACGCCGCTCCCGCCCATGCGCGGCCCCGCGAAAGCCGGACGGCCGACGCGCGCATGCGGGCCACGGGCCCCCACCCCGCCGCGGCCCCCGTGCTCCGCGCCTGGGCCGGGCTGCCGGCCTGGGCCCGCGACCGAAGCCCCGCCGCCGCACGGCCGCGCGGCCTTCTGCCACGGCGACCTCCACCTCGGCCAGCTCGTCCGCCACCCCGCACCCGGCGGCCCCTGGCTGCTGATCGACGTGGACGACATGGGCACCGGCGACCCCGCCTGGGACCTGGCCCGCCCCGCCGCCTGGTACGCCGCGGGCCTGCTCGCGCCGGACGTCTGGGACCGTTTCCTCGGTTCGTACCGGGCCGCGGGCGGTACGGCCGTATGTCCGGACGGCGACCCCTGGCCCCAACTCGACGTACCCGCCCGCGCCCTGACGGCCCAGACCGCCGCTCTCGCCCTCGCCAAGTCCGCCGCCGAGAACCGGCCGCTGGACGAGGTGGAGGAGATGATGATCGAGGCCTGCGTCCGAATTGCGGCCCTACCGCCCGAGTTGGCTTCCGCCACCACGCCGTAGGGTGAACGGACCGTCGCCGGGCATGCGTTCCGGCGATGCCGAACCGACGGCGAGGAGTTGAGTCGACCATGCAGTGCCCCAAGTGCCACGCACCCATGCACACGTACAACCGCAATGGTGTCCAGATCGAGCAGTGCAGCGGCTGCCGCGGGATATTCCTCGACTACGGCGAGCTGGAGTCGCTGACCCGCCTCGAGTCGCAGTGGACGCAGCAGGCGCCGCCCCCGCCGCCGGCCCCGCAGCTACCCCGCCGCCCCCGCGCCCGCCTGGGGCGCCCCGCAACACGGTCCCCACGGCGGCCACCACGGTCACCACCGCCAGAAGGGCTTCGGCCGGATGCTCTTCTCGTCCTGACCGGGGCACGAAGAAGCCCCCGGCCGTCGAAACGGCCGGGGGCTTCTTGCTGGTGGTGCGCGATACTGGGATTGAACCAGTGACCTCTTCCGTGTCAGGGAAGCGCTCTCCCGCT
>RHMC01000305.1 GCA_003719395.1 Streptomyces altiplanensis | reverse complement strand
GGGCCCGGAGGCCAGCGGTCCCGTTGCAGGACCGCGAAAAAGATAACGGGGCAAGCTGTGGATCTTCCGGTCGGTGGCGCTGCCGATGCGGTCCCGTCCTTCGTGACGGTCTTCCTGTTCTCCTTCACCGCGAGCTGGAACAGCTTCTTCCTGCCACTGGTCATGCTCAACGACGCCACGCTCTGCCCCGTGGGCCTCGGCGTGTTCGACTGGAACGCGGTTCTCCCGCAGGAGCCGCACCACCAGGCTTCCGTGGTCACCGGCTCGCTGGTGTCTGCCCTCCCTCTCGCCGTGGCATTCCTGTCGCTCCAGCACTACTGGCGCTCCGGTCTGACCGCAGGAGCGGTCAAGTGGCCCGCCCCGTACCGTTCTCGCGATGGACTCGCCGGTCTTCGAGGCGTTGTTCGACGCCGGGGCCCGAGGCCGCCTCGCCGCCGTGGCCGATGCCGGCCCCACGGCCGGGGGTGGTGCTTATCGGACGCGGCCCGCGCCCGCCCCCCGTGCCACAGCGCGATCCGCCCGCACCGCGCTGTCGACTGGGCCGTGCAAGGAGGGCTTCCAGCCGACATCGCCGGTCAGGTCGCGTTCGCTGCCGGAGTTGTAGGCGTTGTGGATCGCCAGCAGGTCGACCGGGAAGCCGTTGAAGGAAGTCCCGCTCTGGTGCAGGGCGGTACCGTTCCAGCTCTTCACCAGGTCCGCCGCCTCGACGTGGCCCGGCGCGGTGAAGGAGTTGTTCTCTGCGTAGATCGCCGACTCGGTGGAAACCCCGATCGAGTACCGGTAGTCGTGGGCATCGGCCGGAACGACGTACCGGTTGTTGTACAGATGTACTTGGCCGTAGCGGACGCGCGGGGCGCGCTGTACGACGCCTTGGAACTCGTTGTGGTGCAGGGTGACGCGTAGTCTGCCGCGGTCGCCGGCAGCGGAGTCGCTGTTGCCGATCAGCATGGCCTTGTCGTGGTCGGCGAACCGGCTCCAGGAGACGGTCACCAGGTCCGATCCCTGGGTAATGTCCAACAGGCCGTCGTGGCGCAGGTAGTTGCGCCCGAAGTACGTCGGCTCGTCCTCATCGGGGTGGCCCTTGTCGCTGGCGGTGATGTGGTCGATCCACACATGGGAGGCGCCGCGCAGCCAGATGGTGTCGTACGCGGCCTTCCAGTCGCCGAGGCCCCCGGTGTTGGGCTGCCAGACGGGGAAGCAGTCGAAGGCGTCACGCAGTTCGAGGTTGCGCACGATGACGTTGCCCGCGTTTTCGATCTGCAGACTGGCTCCCTTGAGTACGGCGCCGGAACCGAGTCCGACGATCGTGGTGTTGGAGCCGACCGGGAGCTCCACCCGCTCGGCCTGGCGCGCGGCCGACGCCTTCCGGGCCTCCTCCTGCGGACCGGCCGGCTTGGCGGAGCCCCAGGTGCGCGGGTCGTAAGCGGCCAGGTACTCCTTCAGGTCGTAGCCGCCGGTGGCGTAGTCGGAGCAGTCCAGACGGCGGCCCTCGTCGTCGGTGTTGGCGTCGACAACCCCGGCGATTTCGATGATTTTCGGGATGCTGCTGCCGCCGTCCAGGGCACGGACCAGCTCCGCCCGGTTGCGCACGGTGAACACATGCTCCTCGTCAGCCGCAGCGCCCCCGCTGGTGCCGCCCTGCGCCGCCGCCCAGCCGTCGTTGGGCGCGAGCGTCTCGCGGCTGATGTCACGGATCTCGGCGGAGGCGGAGGCGGAGGCAGAGGCGGAGGCGCCGACGCCGACGCCGACGCCGACAACAGGGCTCCCACCGCGGCGAGGCGGAGCGCTGCACAGAGGGTGGGCACGGACGTCATATACGTCTCCCGGATCGTGTATCGCGTCTCATATATGACGCATGAAGTACGACGCCATGAAGTTAGGGAGGTGCCAAGTATTTCGTCAACTCTTCTGACAAATTAATTTCGATCAACCGGCCGTTCGGATCAGCCGGGAACAGTCCGGTCCAGCACCTCACCGTGCATCACCGATCGCAGCCGCTTACGCGCGGGCAGACCTGGGCAGATCCTCATGGTTCCGCCTGCCTCATGCGGACAGCCGTCTCCCCAGCTCGGCTGCTTCGTGCCCCGCGGCGTGGCGCACCCTCCGCAAAGGAGGCAGAACCACATCCGTCAACTCCCCTGCACGCCGTCCCCACTCGCCCGCCGCATCGGGGCGCTCCGCGACCGGGAGGGCTGGCAGGGGCCTGCGGGCCTCAAGACCGGAGCGGGGACTTCATCGAGCCGCGATGCCGTTTGCGGCCGTTGCCGTCCGCGTCCGGAAGCGGCGCCGGTACTCGGTCGGTGTCGTGTCGAGTCTGCGGCGGAAGGCCCTGACCAAGGTGTCGACGGTGCCGAATCCGCAGGTGGAGGCGATCCGTTCCAGGGTGGCGTCGGTGGATTCGAGCTGGTGGCGCGCCACTTCGACGCGGGCCGACTCGATGTAGGCGTGCGGGGTCATGCCGAGCTCGGTCTTGAAGATCCGGGTGAGCTGCCGGTCGCTGACGTGGGCGCATGCGGCGAGGTCCGCGACCGTGAGGGGTTCAGCGATGTTACGCATGATGTGGTGGCGGAGATCCTCGATGCGCCGCGTCGTGGCGACCTGCTCCAGGGGAACGCTGAACTGACTCTGCCCGCTCGGCCGTTTCAGGTACATCACGAGTTGCCGGGCGACGCGCAACGCGACGGCCTCACCCAGGTCGTCGGCGATGAGGGCGAGTGAGAGGTCGAGGCAGGCGCTGATTCCGGCGCCGGTCCAGACATCGCCTTCGCGGATGAAGATGGGGTCGGCGTCGACCTCGACGGCCGGGTGGTCTGCGGCGAGTTGCCGCGCTGTCGACCAGTGGGTGGTGGCGCGCTTGCCGTCGAGGAGTCCGGCGGCCGCGAGGATGTGCGCTCCGACGCAGACAGAGGTGACCCTCCGGGTCCGGCCGGCGAGTTGTTTCACCCGCTCCACCACTGCGGGGTCGGTGAGCGGGTGCACGCGGCGCTGATCGTCCACCTCGACCGCCCCGGGCACGATCAGCGTGTCGATGCCCTTCGCGGACGGTTCGGACAACTTGTCGAAGGTGACGTCGGGCAGGACCCGGACCCCGGTGCCGGTGGTGACCGGGTCCATGGTCTCGGCGGCGAGGACGACGTCGTAGGCCGCCGCTTCGTCCGTCTCGCGCCGTGCGAGGGAGAACACCTCCGGTGGTCCGGTTACGTCGAGCAGGTCGACGCCTTCGAAGAGGACTATGACGATCAGTCGTCCGACGGTGCTCAATTGACCCCCCGCATTCAGCAACAGCCATGTCGGTATCTGCATGTTAGTTGACATTGCCGACGCCCGGTGGTGAGCCATAGCGTCATGGGCACAGGACACCGCACCGGTGAACTGCTCCCCCCGACACGCGACTCCAGGCGGTTCCCCATGCCCAGAACGACACTGCGTCAGCTCAACGGCTTCGACGACACCCCGGCGAAGCTCGCCGACTCCACCCTGGTCCTCATCGACTACCAGAACACCTACACGACCGGTGTCATGGAACTGGACGGCTGGCAGGCCGCGCTCGACGCCACCGCCCAACTGCTGGCACGGGCCCGCCAGGAGGGTGCGAAGGTCATCCATGTCATCAACGACGGCGGCGAGGGCACCCCGTACGACATCCGGGCCGAGATCGGCCAGATCCACCCGAGCGTCGCACCGGTCGACGGTGAGCCCGTCGTCGTCAAGAAGGCACCGAACGCCTTCGTCGGCACGGATCTGGACGAGCACGTCGACGCCGCGGGCAACAGCGACCTCGTCATCGCCGGGTTCATGACGAACATGTGCGTGGCGTTCACCGCCCAGGGCGCCTTCCTGCGCGGCAACCGCCCCACCGTCGTGGCCGACGCCAGCGCCACCCGCGCGCTGCCGGTCGCGGGCACCGAACTGGACGCCCGCCAGGTGCACTACAGCGCCCTCGCCACCATCGCCGACCTGTACGGGGTCGTCGTTCCGTCCCAGAAGGGGATCTCCTGATGAAGCTGCTCCGCCCGGCCGTCGCCCTCGCCACCGCCGCCGTCCTCTCGGCCACCGCCACCGCCTGCGGCGGGAGTTCCGAGGCCGCCGCCTCCAAGGACGAGCCGTCGGCCTCCGCCACTGCCACCGCCGGGAAGAACGTCGCGAAGGACACGACAACGCTGCGGAAGCTCAACGGCTTCGACGAGACCCCGGCCACGCTCTCCGACGCGACGCTCATCCTCGTCGACTACCAGAACACCTACACCGAGGGTGTGATGGAACTCGACGGGTGGAAGCCGGCGGTGGACAACGCCGAAGCCCTGCTGAAGCGGGCCCGCGAGGCGGGTACGCCGGTCATCCACATCGTCGACAAGGGTTACGACCTGAAGTCGAAGGCGGGCCAGATCATCCCGGCACTCAAGCCGGCCAAGGGCGAGCCCGTCGTCGAGAAGAGCGTTCCGAACGGCTTCCACGACACCGATCTCGCCGAGAAGGTCAAGAAGGCCGGGAACGAGAACGTCATCATCGCCGGGTTCATGACGAACATGTGCACCCTGTTCACGACCCAGGGCGCGTTCCTCAACGGCAACAAGCCGACCGTGGTGGCCGACGCCTCCGCGACCCGGCCGCTGCCGCTGAAGGGCAACCCGAACGGCGTCCCCGCCCAGCAGGTCCATCAAGCCGCTCTCGCCACGGTCCAGGACCTCTACGGAGTCGTGGTCCCGTCGCAGAAGTCCCTGACCTGAGACCACCTGACCCCCACCCCTGACCCCCCACTCTGAAATC
>RHMC01000304.1 GCA_003719395.1 Streptomyces altiplanensis | reverse complement strand
TCACCGCCACAAGCCTGGCCATCAACTCGCCGACCCCACCCTGAAAACCTCAGTAACCAGGCCGTCGTGAGCTTGCGACCAGGCGGGTAGCCCCGGCGATGGGCCCCGGCTCGGCGGGCAGTAGCAGACGTTCCGTCGCGCCTCCTACTGCATCGGGATAACCGGCCCCAGGTGGCGGCTCCTCCGAACACTCATGTCCTGACCTGGAGCGACCGTGGCCGCTGATGCACCTACGAGCCTCTGGGGCCGGTTACCAAACTTAGTTTGAAAGGGTGAATCGATGACCGCAAGGCAACCGGGCGCTACTGTGGACAGCAACGCACTGTGCAGTGCGTTGGGGTGGGGGTAGGTCCCACCCGCGAGCGGAGAGCAACCGCCCCACCAAAAGTGTGGCGGCCGGACTACTGGATGGCCCAGCAGCCCGGCGCGCCGAGCAGAGCGAGGTCCGCCTTGGACAGCTTGAGTCCTCGTCTGCGCTAGAGGGACGGCGACTGGTTAGCGGTCGATGAACCAGGCGGCTACCTGGATCATCAGCCAAGCGATCAGTCGGCCGTTCCTCCCCTTCTTCTCCGGGTCAGGACGACGATGCCGTCCCCTGTGCTTCCACACGGACCTCACCCACTCACACGGCGCCGCCCTCGACGTGTAGCGGTCGCCTGATAGGTAGTCACCACGCCGAGTGAGCAAGCGAGTTCCGTCCCAGATGACAACAACCTACGCGACGCAGGACGGCTGTGCCGGTCGTTGGAGACATCTCGCCGCATGTGGATAGCCCCTGCACGGTCCCGGCCCGAGAGGGAACAGCCCGGTGGCCGGCTGTTAGCGTCCCGATCACGGGGACCAGGGAGAGACACCTCGTGCACAGCGGATCGCGGGCGTCATCATGCTGGCGATCGTCCTCATCGCCGGGCTCTTCCGCGTCATGTGACCGGAGGTCGCCAGTACTCTCGCCCGTCCCTGTCGCGCTTATCGGGAACGGCTGGACTGCTGGCACTTCAGCAGGCAACCTGATCAACTATGGCGACCCGTAGACAACCGGCAGGCTAACGCGGCACAGCGGCAGCCATCGCAGCTACTACCGTGGTCATGGTCATGCTCACTGAGTTGACTATGCCGGGCGAGCAAAGCTTTACCACAAGCCTTATCAGCGCCATGTTCTCCATGCTCGTCTCTGTCCTGGGGGGATTGAGCTACATCGGATACCGCGCGCAGAAGCAGCAAGCGAACCGGCATATCCAGGAGAGCCAGGAACGCCTGACTGAGGCAGAGAGCAATCTCGTAAGTGCGCTGAGACACCAGTCGGTCTCTGCTACCGGTCAGCGAAGCGTCGCGCACGGTCGTGCAGTCATCGTGACGGGCGACGACATGATCGGCGACCTCCCCACGCCGAACGCCCACGCGCCCTCCCACGACAACGCACCTCGAGACGGAGATACGAGTTCTGGGACGCCAGCAGCTAGCGAAGCGCACGCTGCCCATCTGGCACTTCCCGAACTGTGGGCGACTACTCACGCCCGGTTGAAGCTGTATCACGATGTAGCCCTCGGCCAGGCTGACCGATCGTTCCGCAGCGCGCAGACCGCCATGTGGGCCAGCTTCGTTGCGTTCGGTGGATTCGTCGCCGTCGCCTTCTACGCCAGCACGACTGCGGGCAGCATCGTTGCTGGCGGCCTGGGGGCAGTATCGGCGGCACTCGCCGGATTCATCGGGCTTACCTTCGTCCGGTCACAGGAGGCCGCCGCCGAGCATCTGCGCTCCTATTTCGACCAGCCTCTGGAACTCTCGCGCTACCTCGCCGCCGAGCGGCTCATCGCCGACGCGGCGTTGAATGACGAGCAGCGCGCCGAGATCCTGAACGCGCTTGTCACGGCAATGGTCGCGGGCCCTCCGCAGCCCCCGGTGGACCCAGCTGTCCCCAATCAGGTCGGCTTCCCGCAGCAAGTCGCCCGCTGATGAAGCAGCCACCGGGGACATCGCGCCATGCGGCTTGGTTGCAGCGAAGCCAGTCGAGTTCAGTGGACTGCAACCACGGTCTCCAAGTGGTCCCGAGCGAAGCCTTTGATCGCCCACGACGTCACCTCGTGCGTGCTCGTACCGTGACAGCGATCCACGTCGGGCAGCTTCTGCGAAGCCTGAAAAGACGCAATCGCAAGTAGAGCGAAGGAGCTGTGGAATACCCTCGGGCCCAGCTCACTGCCGAGATCCACCCGCATACACGGAAAGAGGAGAGAAAACACATCATGACCGAACCGGCCAGCAGCGACCTGCCGCCGATGCCTGCAGCCCCGCCTAAGATCCCAGCGTCGCGCAAGATGTTTCTGATTGGCTTGGCGACCGGGCTCGCGGCAAGCGGTCTGATGGCCGGAGGACTTTTCCTGGCCCTGAAGGACTCGGACTCGGCCGCTGTGGGCGACTCCAAGCCCACGGCCACGGCCACGGCCACGGCCGCCAAGGTGGCGCAGGCACCCACCGAGGAACCAGAGGAGGTGTACAACGAGGCTCCTTCCTCAGAGGAGTTCACGATCACTCTGAAGACCACCTCGAAGCAGTGCTTCGGCTCCGCCGGGTGCAACGTCACCGTGGAACCGAAACTCTCCTACGTCGGCCTGCTGCCGCCCGACCCCGACAAGACCTACTCGATCACATACGAGGTGCGCGGCGGCGAGGACGGCCCCGTCATTCAGACGATGGAGCTGACCGAGCAGGACTCCCTGTCCTATCGGCCGGTCGCCATGTCCACCGCCAGAAGCGGCGCCGATCTCACCGTCAAAGTGACGGACGTCCAGGTCTCGGGGTAGCTGGCCCCTCTGTACGCGCGGGCTTCGCCCTAACCCCGCCCGTTAAGGACACGACTCCTCAAACTTGACCGCCGTCAAAGTGACGGGCTGGCCTGTGAGGGCAGCGCCAGCCTGAGGGTCCTGGCTACAGACTTTCCAGTTCGACTCAACAAGGATGTTTCGGCCCTGACCGGAGGCGTCCTTGACCTCCAGGCTCGTGGAGGAGTCCAGCGCCTGGCGAGCGACCTTAACGGATTTACCCGCCAGGTCCGGCATCTTCCCGCCAGCGTCCTGTTGCTCCGTGCTGTCCTTGGCCGGACAGGTCTTATCGAGCTTGACGGTCCCAAGGTCGATCTCCGTGTCCGTCGAGTGTTGGCCAGCCTTGGGCTTCTGGAAGCAGACCTTCCACTCGCGGTCGAGGATCTGGTTCCGGCCCCGGCCGAGCGAGTCGTGTGACGTAAGCACAGAGAAGCCGGCGGCTTGTGCGGCGTCTTGGGCGCTCTGAAACCCCTTGCCGACCAGATTGGGCAGCTCAGCCGTCTTCGCCTCGGTTCGGCTTGGCGTCATGGGCGTAGTGGGGGCCGACGTGGTCTCGGTCTGCGGCGGCGGGGTGTCCTTGAAATCATCGCCTCCGCATGCCGTGAGCGAGAGGAAGGCAACGACGCTGATGAGTCCAGTGACGGCGTGGCTTCGCATGAGGCGATAATGGTCAGCCCGAAGCTCCGAACGCCTTACGCATAGCCGTATGTGACTCACTCGTTAGAAGCCGTTGTCTTTCCGAGAGTGACGGATGCGTTTCCGCTGGTCAGGTGTAGGGGTGGTGTTTCGGAGGGAGGGAGGGGGGTGTGTCGTCTCTTCGGTGGAGGTGCCGGGGTGCCGTCGGTGATGGGGTTGCTGGAGGAGCGTGAACGCGCTGCTCGGCAGCGGGTGGAGGCCCTTCAGGCCGAGCTGCGGGAGGCCGAGGCGGTGTGGGAGCGGTTCGTGATCGCGCGTGAGACGGTGGGCGAGGTTTTGGCGGAGCCTCGCGGTGGCGAGGACGTGGCGCCGGTCGTGGTGGCCGGCGAACGGCCGGTGCAGGTCAGGCAGGCGGTGCCCGGTTCGGTGGTGCCGCACTGGAAGAAAGGGCTCGCCCCGGCAGGTCTCGCGCCGGCCTACCGGCGGATCATGGATGTCCTGGCCGGCGGGAACGGGATGCGCGGGGAGGCGATGGACTGTCGTCAACTCGCGGCCGCCCTCGGGTGGGAGCCGGTCCCGGCGAAGGTGGAAGGGGTGCGGTCGAAAGCCAAGAGGCTGGCCGCGCGGGGCTGGCTGGCTGGCTGGCTGGCAGAGGAACGACCGGGGCTGTTCAGCGTGCCCGTCGGGCAAGGCGGCGGCTCATGACCATGCTCATCGACCACCGGATCACCGCCTCCGAGGTGTCGGTGCGCCTCTCGTAGTCGCGGGCCAGCCAGCGTGAGTGCATCAGCCACGCGAACGTGCGCTCCACCAGCCACCTCTTCGGCAGCACGGTGAAGCCGCTGGTGTCGTCGCTGCGTCTGACTACGGTCAGCGCGATCCGCCAGGCGTCGCGGGCGAGGTCGACCAGGCGCCCGGTGTAGCCGCCGTCGGCCCACACCCGCGTAACGCGCCAGTGCCGTTCACGCAGCCGGGCCAGGAGTGTCTGTCCTGCGTCCCGGTCGGTGACCGAGGCCGCGGTCACCATCACGGCCAGCAGCAGGCCGAGGGTGTCCACCACAATGTGCCGCTTGCGGCCGTTGACCTTTTCCCGCCGTCGAAGCCCCTGGTCGCGGCCGGCACCGACGCGGCTGCCTTCCCCGACTGCGCGTCGATGACGGCAGCGGTCGGCTCCGGATCCCGGCCCGCGGCCTGGCGGACCCGCTCGCGCAGCCGGTCGTGGAACTCGGCGATCAGCCCGTGCTCGCGCCAGCGGCGGAAGAAGGCGTAGACGCGGTCCCACGCGGGAAGTCCGCGGGCATCGCCCGCCAGGTGATGCCGCCCGCGACCAGATAGCGGATCGCGTCCAGCAGCCAATGCCACGAAGTTAAGGACCTGCTGGTGATGTCAAGGGCGGGTGCGACGCGAA
>RHMC01000303.1 GCA_003719395.1 Streptomyces altiplanensis | reverse complement strand
CCTGCTCGCCGCCGCCCCCGGCGGCCTGTGGCAGGCGGCCCCGCCCGCCCGCGTGAAGGGCAACCCGACGGGCGCGGGCGACTCGGCGGTGGCCGGGCTGCTCTCGGGCCTGGTCGAGCAACTCCCCTGGCCGCGGCGGCTCGCACGGGCGGTGGCGCTGTCGGCGGCGACCGTACTGGCCCCGGCGGCGGGCGAGTTCGACGCGGCGGCGTACGAAGACCTGCTGCCGAGGATCGACGTCACGACACACGCCACGGCGCCGTAACCGCGCCCACACCGGCCCACACCGCGCCCACACACGAGCACCAGGGGACCGCATGCCACTCGTCAGCACCGGCGAACTCGTCACCGCCGCCCGGGAATCCGGCCACGGCGTCGCCGCCTTCAACGTCATCACGCTGGAGCACGCGGAGGCGATCGCGGCGGGCGCGGAGCGGGCGGGCGCACCGGCCGTCCTCCAGATCTCCGAGAACGCGGTGAAGTTCCACGGCGGCGACCTCACCGCCGTCGCGGCGGCGGCGACGGCCGTGGCCCGCGCGTCCTCGGCCCCCCTCTCCCTCCACCTCGACCACGTCGAGTCCGTCGAACTGCTGCGGGCCGCACACCCGGCGGGCTTCAGCTCGGTGATGTTCGACGCCTCGAAGCTGACGTACGGCGACAACGTGAAGGCCACCGCCGAGGCGGTCCGCTGGGGCCACGCGCGCGGCATCTGGATCGAGGCGGAGCTGGGCAAGGTCGGCGGCAAGGAGGGCGAGGCCCCGCTCGACGCCCACGCGCCGGGCGTACGCACGGACCCCGCCGAGGCGGAGAGCTACGTGGCCGGCACGGGCGTCGACGCCCTGGCCGTCGCCGTCGGCTCGTCCCACGCGATGACGGACCGAACGGCGGCCCTGGACCACGGACTGATCACCGCCCTGCGCGACGCCGTGCCGGTGCCGCTGGTCCTGCACGGCTCGTCGGCGTACCGGAACGAGGAGATCCACCGGGCGGTGGCGGCCGGCATGGTCAAGATCAACGTGGGCACGGCGCTGAACACGGCCTTCACGGGCGCGGTCCGCACCTACCTGGACGCGCACCGGACGACGGTCGACCCCAGGAAGTACCTCGCCCCGGCTCGCGAGGCGATGACCGGAACGGTGGCGCACTTCCTGGGACTTATAAGCTGAGGTCATTTTTCATCGGCGTTTTCCGAAAATCGAACGCACATTTACCGCAACCAATTTGACAAGATCACGAAGCGTCGTAAGATCATGCGCATGACACATTCTCGAATGGCTAACACAATTCGCGTGGCAGGAATTGGCGCAGCGAGCATTGCCCTTGTGCTGACGATGCCAAATTCCGCCCAGGCGGACACCGACGAGATGGCTATCTGTTCCACGACTGGCGCCTGGGGCCAAGTGGTCGCTGACTGGTGGGGCGCCGATGACAGGATCGACTTCAAGATGACCTACGGCGACACACTGGCTGACGGGCATCACATGAGAGTCCGCCTCGTCACGACCGACGTTAACGGCACAAGAAAGAACTGGTCCTGGCACAGCGACACGGACGGTGCCAACAATGGCAACAAGACCTATGCATCGTACGCCACTAACAGCTCAGGCATCTTCGGCTGGGGAATTCAGGTCGGTCGCTTCGAGGGAGATTCAATGCTGAACTCGTGCACGGACTGGGCTGGTTCATAAAGCATAAAGCAACCAAGAGTGAGCTATTCCATACCATTCGGTACGGAATAGCTCACTCTGCTTACTGGGCCGAGAATCAGCGTTCTGCTGTCCTGATCTCGACCCAGTCGAGCAGGGCGTCGCACTGGTTGCCCTGCTCGCAGGAGAGCTTGATGGTGTTCTGCCCCTGGGTCAGATTCACCGGCGCCCACGTGGTCTGCCAGTTCTTCTCGAGGTTCGGGTCGGACGAATGGATGAAGTTCTTCAGACCGACGGGCTGGGTGTTCGGCTTGCCGTTGACGGTCAGCGTGGCGTTGGCGTCCTTGGCCGGGATCGAGTACCGCATGTAGAAGCGGTACTCGCCGGGCTTGTCGATGTTCGCCTGCCAGGTGAGGGACGAGCCCACCGCGTTGAAACCGGCGATGTAGAGGCCGCCCGGTCCCTCGGCTCCCTTGACCGCCTTGTCGGTGGTCGCCGTGCCACCGAGCTTCAGTGTCGCCGCGTCCTGCTTGGGCAGCTGGACGGCCGGCTTCTCGTCCTTCTCGGCTTTCTCGGTCGGTTCCTTGCTCGGCTCGGTCGTCGCGCCGGCCGTCGAGCCGCCGCCGCCCGTCCCGCCGGCCTGCGGGTCCTTGTCGTCCTTGCCGCCGCTGGTCATCAGGGCGATACCGATGCCGAGGACGACGACCGCGACCACCGCCACCGCGCCGATCAGCAGGCCCCTGGTGTTGGGTCCGCCACTGCGGCCGCCACCGCCGCCCACCGGCGGCACCGGGCGGGTGGGGGCACCGCCGGGCTGCGTCTCGGGGGCCGCGTAGTGCGCGTTGGGCTGGTTGTAGCGCTGCTGGCCGTAAGCCTGCTGCGGAGGCACCTGCTGGCCGTACTGCTGCTGGCCGTACTGCCGCTGCCCGACCGTTCCCACCTGGTGGTACGAGGTCCTGGGCACCCCGGGCTGCGCGGCCGGACCCGGGTAGCCGTAGCCGCCCGAGCGGGGCGGGACAGCACCCGCCGCCTGTCCGTCCTCGTAGAGGTAGCCGAACGGATCGTCGTCCTCAGGCGTGCTCGTGCCGTTGTTCGCGGCCGTCATCCCTGGTCACTCCTCACCATGTTCGCCAGCCGTCGCCGACCCGGCGAGCCTACCTTGAACCGGCAAGCCGAAGGTTTGGCATGGGTCACAGTGCGGTAGTAGGGCGTCCTTCAGCCCGCTCGCCTGTGAACCTTGGCGCGAGAGCGTTTCTCCACGTACATCCGCTGGTCAGCCGACTGCAACACTTCCTCGGCCGTCATCCCGCAGCTCGCCCAGCCGATGCCGAAGCTCGCGCCGACGCGAACCGCCCTGCCGTCGACGCGGATGGGCGGAATGATGGCGTTTCGCAAGCGTACGGCGAGGTCGGCGGCGTCCGCGTTGCCGAGGCCGTCGGCGATGAACGACGAATTCGTCACCCCCGAGGCGGGCGACCGTGTCGCCGTCGCGCACGCACGTCGTCAGGCGGCGGGCGACCTCGATCAGGACGGCGTCACCGGTGTGGTGCCCGAACCGGTCGTTGATCGACTTGAAGCCGTCGAGGTCGCAGAAGAGGACGGCGAGGCCCTTCGTGCCGTCGTCGGCGCCGCCGGCGGCCGAGGTGGGCGCGACCGTGTGGACGTGGTGGTCGTAGGAACCCGCGTCCGTGTGCGGGTTGTAGTCGAAGCCGTGCTCGGGCACGGCCGTCCCCGGGGCGGCCGGTTCGCCGTACGCCGCGTCCAGGGCCTCCACGGCCGTGGCGCGCGCGGAGTGCGCGTGCGGGCGGCGGCACAGCCGGGAGGCGAGGCGGGTGCGCAGCTCGGCGCTGTTGGGCAGGCCGGTGAGCTGGTCGTGCGAGGCGCACGGTGGGCGAGGTGCAGCTCGTGGCGCTTGCGCTCCTCGATGTCCTCGACGTGGGTGAGGAGGAAGCGCGGGCCGTCGGTGGTGTCGGCGACGACGGAGTTGCGCAGCGACACCCAGACGTACGTGCCGTCGCGCCGGGCCAGCCGCAGCTCGGCCCGGCCGCCCTCGGCGGAGGTGCGCAGCAGGGTGCCGATGTCCTCGGGGTGGACGAGGTCGGCGAAGGAGTAGCGGCGCATCGCGGAGGCGGGACGGCACAGGAGACGGCACAGGGCGTCGTTGGTGCGCAGCAGGCGGCCGTGCTGGTCGCCGCCCATCTCGGCGATGGCCATGCCGCTCGGGGCGTACTCGAAGGCCTGGCGGAAGGATTCCTCACTGGCGCGCAGGGCCTGCTGCTCGCGTTCCAGGCGGACGAGGGCGCGCTGCATGTTCGCGCGGAGCCGGGCGTTGCTGATCGCGATGGCCGCCTGGGACGCGTACATCTGGAGCGCCTCCTGGCCCCACGCGCCGGGGTGCCTGCCGTTGCGCGGGCGGTCGACGGAGATGACGCCCAGGAGCTCCTGGCCGCCGCCCGACGCGTACATGGGGGCGTACAGGCGGTCCTGCGGGTGCCACTCGCCCGCGAAGCGGGGCTCGGGGCCGTCGGTGTGCCACTGGGGGACGTCGTCCTCCATGAGGACCCAGCCCTCGGTGTGCGGAATGAAGTGCAGGTCACCCCATGCCTCACCCATGGAGAGGCGGCGCTCCCAGGAGGCGCGCGAGCCGACGCGGCCGGTGATCAGGGCTTCGGCCGCCGCGTTGCCGGCGAAGGCGGCGATGACCAGGTCGCCGTCGGGCTGGACGAGGTTGACGCAGGCCAGCTCGTATCCGAGGCCCGTGACGACTCCGTCGGCCACGGCCTGCAAGGTGTCAGCCAGGCTGGTGGCCCGGTTGAGATCGGCGACCACTTGGTGCAGCTGCCGCATCGTCGCCAGGCGGACGTACGGCTCGGACTCGGCCTCCATTGTTCGCTCTCCCCGAGACCTCGACAGCAACTCCAGGATTCCCATAGCCGCACGTGTTGCACTATCACGGCCACTGAATCACAGCGAGCTGCCCACCCGGTACACAGGGTCAGCAAATTGTGCCCTCTGTGACTCAAGTCACGTCAGATGACGGACGGCGCAGGAAGTGCGCGAGGGCCCGCGACCCCTGTGCGAGGCCGCCCCGCGCGGGCCCGGCCCGGTCCTAGGACCGGGGCAGGGTTCCTCCCTGGTCCCCATGCCCGATGGTGCGGGTACGAGCCCCGGGCATACCGTTCCCTGTGTGTTCCAGACGACCTCCCCCCAGCCCCCCGCCCCGATCC
>RHMC01000302.1 GCA_003719395.1 Streptomyces altiplanensis | reverse complement strand
TGCGTCATCAGGCGGGCCAGTTCGAGCTCGATGTGGGCCTGGGCGAGGGGGTGGGCGATGGCCTGGTGGGAGCCGATGGGGGCCTTCCAGACGGTGCGTTCCCTGGCGTACTCGACGGCCCTGCCCAGCGCGTAGCGGCCCATGCCGAGGGCGAAGGCGGCGGTCATGACGCGTTCGGGGTTGAGTCCGGCGAAGAGCTGGAGGAGGCCGGCGTCCTCGTCGCCGACGAGGGCCTCGGCGGGCAGGCGCACGTCGTCGAGGACCAGCTCGAACTGCTTCTCCGGTGCCTGGAGTTCCATGTCGATCTGCGAGCGCCGGAAGCCGGGGGTGTCGCGTGGGACGATGAACAGGCACGGTTTGAGGCGGCCCGTCCTCGCGTCCTCCGTCCGGCCGACGATCAGGGTCGCGTCGGCGATGTCGACGCCGGAGACGAAGACCTTGCGTCCGGTGAGCAGCCAGTTTCCCTCACCGTCGCGGCGGGCCGTGGTGGTGATCCGGTGGGAGTTCGACCCGGCGTCGGGTTCGGTGATGCCGAAGGCCATGGTGAGGCTGCCGTCGGCGAGACCGGGCAGCCAGGCGGCCTTCTGCCGGTCCGTGCCGAAGCGGGCGATGACGGTGCCGCAGATGGCGGGCGAGACGATCATCATGAGGAGCGGGCAGCCGGCGGCGCCCAGCTCCTCCAGGACGATGGCCAGTTCCGCCGTACCGCCGCCCCCTCCGCCGTATTCCTCGGGGAGGTTCACCCCGAGGTAGCCGAGCTCGGCGGCCTCTGCCCAGAGTGCGTCGGGGTGCGCTCCTTCGCGCACGACGGTGGTGGCGTAGTCGCGTCCGTAGCGCTTCCCGAGAGCGGCGACGGCCGCCCGGAGCGCCTTGTGTTCCTCGGTCTCCGCGGCGGCGGGGCTGGGGCTCATGGCTGCTGTTCCTCCTGGGGCTCTTCGACGGCCTCTTCGGCCTGTACGACGGCGAGCAGGGCGCCGGAGCCTCGACCTGGTGGCCGGGGGCGGCGTGGAGCGCGGTGAGCGTGCCGGAGGCGGGAGCGCAGACGCGGTGCTCCATCTTCATGGCCTCCAGCCAGAGCAGGGGCTGTCCGGCGGTGACGCGTGCGCCCTCCGTGAGTCCTGCGGCGACGCGGACGACGGTGCCGGGCATGGGCGCGAGCAGGGAGCCCGGTGCGGTGCGGGTGGCGGGGCCGGGGAAGCGGGGCAGGGCGGTGAGGGTGTGGGAGCCGCCGGTGGACGTGTCGACGTACACCCGGCCGCCGGTGTGCGCGGCGATGCGCAAGTGCCGCAGTACGCCGTCGGTTTCGAGGCTCACGTGATCGGCGCGTACGTCGTGCACGCGGACGCCCGGGAAGCCTTCCGCGGTGAAGCCGTCGCGGGTGGCGCGGTAGCGGACCTCGTGGTCCTCTCCGCCGGGCTCGGTCCGGTAGGTCTTCACCTGGGGCCGGGAGGGCACGTTGCGCCAGCCGCCGAGGCGGGCGGCCGGTGTTCCCGCCGCCTGCCGGGCGGCGGCGTCGGCGAGGGCGGCGGCGAGCGCGGCGAGCGCCGTTGTGAGGGGTCCGGGGACGCCTTCGTCAGCTCGCCCAGGTGCCGGTCGTAGAACCCGGTGTCGAGCCGTCCGGCCGCGAAGTCCGGGTGGCGCAGTGAGCGTACGAGCAGCTCCCTGTTGGTCACCGGGCCGTGGACGCGGGCCCGCTCCAGGGCGTGGGCGAGCTTGCGCACCGCTTCGGCGCGGGTGGGCGCGTGGGCGATCACCTTGGCCAGCATCGGGTCGTAGTGCACTCCGACGAGGTCCCCGGCCGCGTACCCGCTGTCGAGCCGCAGTCCGGGCGCCGGGGAGACGTCGAGGGCGTGCAGGGGGCCCGTCTGCGGCTGCCAGTCCCGGGAGGGGTCCTCCGCGTAGAGGCGGGCCTCCACGGCGTGCCCCGAGGGGAGCGGTGGTCCGGGCGGCAGGGCCTCGCCCTCGGCGACGCGCAGCTGGAGCGCCACCAGGTCGATGCCGAACACCGCTTCCGTCACCGGGTGCTCGACCTGGAGGCGGGTGTTCATCTCCAGGAAGTACGGGCGGCCCTCGGCGGAGACCAGGAACTCGACGGTGCCCGCGCCCCGGTAGTCCACCGCCCGCGCCGCCGCCACGGCGGCGTCGTACAGAGTGGTGCGCAGGGCGTCGTCCAGGCCGGGCGCGGGAGCCTCCTCCACGACCTTCTGGTGGCGGCGCTGGAGGGAGCAGTCGCGGGTGCCGAGCGCCCACACCGTGCCGTGCGCGTCGGCCATCACCTGGACCTCGACGTGGCGGCCGCGTTCGACGTACGGCTCGGCGAAGACCTCACCGTCGCCGAAGGCCGAGCGGGCTTCCGCGGTGGCCGCCGTGAGCTCTCCCGGGAGCGCCGCCCAGGTCGCGTACGACGCGCATGCCTCGGCCGCCGCCGCCCGCCGCCGCCTTGAGGAGCAGCGGGAGGTCCGCTTCGGTGGCCCGGTCGGGGGGCGACGGGGACCAGGAGGGGGACGCCGGCGGTGGCCATGAGTTCCTTGGCGCGCGTCTTGGAGGCCATGGCGTCGATCGCCCCGGGGGGCGGCCCGATCCACACCAGGCCGGCGTCGAGTACGGCGCGGGCGAACCCGGCGTTCTCGGAGAGGAAGCCGTACCCGGGGTGCACCGCGTCCGCGCCGGCGGCCAGGGCCGCCTTCACGACGAGGTCGCCGCGCAGGTACGTGTCGGAAGGGGCCGTTCCCGGGAGGCGTACCGCGGCGTCCGCGGAACGCACGTGGAGCGCTCGCGTGTCCGCGTCGGAGTACACGGCGACCGTGGTGATGCCGAGCCGCGCGCACGTGCGGAAGATCCGGCAGGCGATCTCGCCCCGGTTGGCGACGAGGACGGAAGAAATCATCGGGAAGCCCCTCACATCCGGAAGACGCCGAAGCCGCCGCGCGCGCCTTCGACCGGTGCCGTGTGGATCGCGGACAGGCACAGGCCGAGCACGGTCCTGGTGTCGCGCGGGTCGATGACCCCGTCGTCGTACAGCCGCCCCGACAGGAACATCGGCAGGGACTCCGACTCGATCTGCTGCTCGACCATGGCGCGCAGGCCGGCGTCGGCCTCGTCGTCGTACGGCTGACCCCTTCGCGGCGGCGGAGGCGCGCGCGACGATCGACAGGACACCGGCGAGCTGCTGCGGGCCCATGACGGCGGACTTGGCGCTGGGCCAGGCGAAGAGGAAGCGCGGGTCGTAGGCGCGGCCGCACATGCCGTAGTGGCCGGCGCCGTAGGAGGCGCCCATCAGCACCGACAGGTGCGGCACCCGTGAGTTCGACACCGCGTTGATCATCATCGCGCCGTGTTTGATGATGCCGCCCTGCTCGTACTCCCTGCCGACCATGTAGCCGGTGGTGTTGTGCAGGAAAAGGAGCGGGATGTCGCGCTGGTTCGCCAGCTGGATGAACTGGGCGGCCTTCTGGGACTCCGCGCTGAACAGCACGCCCTGCGCGTTGGCCAGCACCCCCACCGGGTAGCCGTGCAGCCCGGCCCACCCCGTCACCAGGCTCGGCCCGTACAGCGGCTTGAACTCGTCGAAGTCCGAGCCGTCGACGATCCGGGCGATGACTTCGCGGGGGTCGAAGGGGGTCTTCAGATCCCCTGGGACGATGCCGAGCAGCTCCTCCGGGTCGTACTTCGGCGGCTCGGCGGGGTCCGGACCGGCGTGTGCCTTGCGCCAGTTGAGGCGGGTGATTATGCGGCGTGCCTGGCGCAGCGCGTCGTGCTCGTCCAGGGCGAAGTGGTCGGCGAGACCGGAGGTGCGGGCGTGCATGCCGGCGCCGCCCAGGGACTCGTCGTCCGACTCCTCGCCCGTGGCCATCTTGACCAGGGGCGGACCGCCGAGGAAGACCTTCGACCGGTCTTTGATCATGACGGTGTGGTCGGACATGCCGGGGATGTACGCCCCGCCGGCCGTGGAGTTGCCGAACACGACCGCGACGGTCGGGATGCCGGCCGCCGAGAGGCGGGTGAGGTCGCGGAAGAGCGCGCCGCCGGGGATGAAGATCTCCTTCTGGGAGGGGAGGTCCGCGCCGCCGGACTCGACGAGGCTGATGCAGGGCAGGCGGTTCGCGTACGCGATCTCGTTCGCCCGCAGGGCCTTCTTGAGGGTCCAGGGGTTGGAGGCGCCGCCGCGGACCGTCGGGTCGGTGGCGGTGATCACGCACTCGACGCCTTCGACGATGCCGATCCCGGTGACCATGGACGCGCCCACGGCACAGTCGCTGCCCCAGGCGGCGAGCGGCGACAGTTCCAGGAACGGGGTGTCGGGGTCGAGCAGCAGCTCGATGCGCTCGCGGGCGAGCAGTTTGCCGCGCTCGTGGTGGCGGGTGACGTACTTCTCGCCGCCGCCGGCGAGCGCCTTGGCGTGCTCGGCGTCGAGGCCGGCCAGCTTGGCGAGCATGGCGGCGCGGTTGGCGGCGTACTCGGGGGACCGGGGATCCAGCGCGGAGGGGAGCAC
Source organism: Streptomyces altiplanensis (assembly GCA_003719395.1). Taxonomy (GTDB): domain Bacteria; phylum Actinomycetota; class Actinomycetes; order Streptomycetales; family Streptomycetaceae; genus Streptomyces; species Streptomyces altiplanensis. The sequence goes on along the minus strand of RHMC01000302.1, from coordinate 381 downwards.
GGTCACGGGGTCACCGCCGCGGGGCGTCGTCCCGCCGGGCGGGAGGGCCGTTGCGTCACAGGAGCCGTCACAGGAGCCGTCACAGGAGTACCTCCGGGATGTCGGTGTGCCGGGAGCGGAGCCACTCGCCCAGTGCCTTCGCCTGGGGGTCGAAGCGGGCCCGGGAGGCGACGCCCTCGCCCAGGAGGCCCTCGACCACGAAGTTCAGCGCGCGCAGGTTCGGCAGGACGTGCCGCGTCACAGGGAGGTCCGCGGTCTCCGGAAGCAGCTCCCGGAAGCGGTCCGCCGTCAGCGTGTGCGCCAGCCACCGCCACGCGTCGTCCGAGCGTGCCCACACGCCGACGTTCGCGTGCCCCGCCCTTGTCCCCGCTGCGGCGCCGC
>RHMC01000301.1 GCA_003719395.1 Streptomyces altiplanensis | reverse complement strand
CGGGAGCTCCGCATGCCCTCAGCCGACCACACCCCCGACAACGTGACAGTGCCCGGCCAAAGGCTTCTCCGTGATCCCGCGCCGGTGGGTCGTGGAGCGAAGTTTCGGATGGATCATGATGCACCGCCGCCTGGCCCGCGACTACGAGACCAAACCCGCCCATTCCGAGAGCATGATCCGCGTCGCGATGATTTCCAACCTCGCGAAACAGGCTACCGGCGAAACAACCATAACCTGGCACAAACCCTGAACTATCACTTCTTCGAGCGGAACATCCTCTGAGGTATGCGGATGAGGGCGGTCTGACCGCTGTGGGACGTCGACGCCGGGAGTCGGTGCGGATGCAGGCGGCCGAGCTGTTCGAGCAGAAGATCAAGCCGACCGAGGTGGCACGACGCCTGCGGATGAGGGGCGGAACCATGCTGGACCGGGCGCGTTCGACCTGGCTCAGATTCGACACGGACGAGGCGCGTACCAGAGCAGGTGAGGTGGGCTCAACAAGTCTCCCGGTAGGGGATCTCGGGAAGATGGACATCCCATTCTTCCGTCTCGAGCCCGCCCCCGATCCGCTCGCACACCCGTCGCGCGGCCCGTTGCGGGTCGAGCACGCTGATTTCCCGGTGCATGCCGTTCGGGGTCGCGATCCGCAGGGTGTCGCCGTCGTCGGTGAACCCGAGACCGAGAATCCGACCTTCGCCGAGCTGGACGAGTGTGCCCGGAGTGCCGGGCGAGGCTGTTTCCCAGACATGTACGGAACCGTTCGGGGTGCCGACCGCGACGAACGCGCCGTCGGCCGAGAAGGCGACGGCGGGCAGTTCGTGTCGCCCCTCATGGTCTGATGGCTCAAGGACCGCGCTCCGGTGTCGGCCGAGACGGTCCCAGAGCGTGACCCGGCCTTCCAGGGTGCTGACCAGCAGGTGGGTTCCGTCCCGGCTGAACTGCGCAGACTGCAGCGTGTCCTCGCCGTGCAGGCCGGTAACTTTGCGGCCGGTGTCCAGGTCGTATCGATCGCCGTTCGACGTGAGCAGAGCCGTCCCGTCCGGTGTCAGAAACGCGGAGAAGGTCTCCGTCTGCTTGCGCAGCAGACGGCGCCTGGCCTGCTCGGAAGCCCGCCAGGCCTCGACCACGCTCGGAGCGTCGTTCTGCCCGCCGATCGGCCGTGAGGTGGCGAACAGCAGGGACGTGCCGTCTGCGCTCACGGCAATGGTCTCGATCAGTTCTGGCACCTTGATCCGGGCGGTCTCGCGCCGGTGATTCACGCTCCACAGGCGAAGTTCAGAGTCTCCGTATGCGACGGTACGGCTGTTCGGTGAGAAGGTGACGTGCGGTACGCAGTGCCCGCATGCCCGGCCCGGCAGGGTGATTATCCTGCCGCCCCGTTCGTGCAGTCGGAACTTCCAATCCTGACCGTGTCGCTGTGTCGTCACGGCCGTTCGCCCGTCCGGGCTGAACTCGGCCTGTTGGTAGGGCTGTTCTTCTGGAGGGTCAGTGTGCCGCCCCGATCCGGTGGCCTTCAGTACGGTGCGAGCATCGAGCGTCTTCACGGTGCTCGCCTCTCCGGCGACGAAGCGCAGCACGCCGTCTGCCTGATCGATCCGTGGCTCGATGACGTAGGACGTGTCCGGTGTGTAGGACATCAGCGGGCGGTCCGGACGCCCGGTGAGCCACAGGGCGATGCCGTCCTGGAAGGTGACGGCGTAGGCTCCGTCCGCGCTGAACGACAGCTCCGGCCTGTCGCTGCCACCCGTCTTGAGCCTGGGGCGTTCCCGGCCGTTCTGCACATCCCAGGTGCGGACTGCGCCTTCGACACCGACAGCGATGGCACGGCTGTCAGGCAAGAATGTGAACCGGGCACCCTCGTCGCACAGTTCGCGATCCGCCTCACGGGGCCAGATCGCAGGCAGTCGGCGCTTCGACTCGATGTCCCACACCGAAAGCCGGGCGCCCGTATGCGCACAGGCAGCCAGGAGTTTGCCGTCGGGGCTCAGCTGGGCGATCGGGCCGTCGCCCTCGCGCGCACCCGCCGTGAACACGACCCTTCCCTTCTCCACGTCCCACACCTGGACCCTGACTCCGTCCACATCCTCGTCCTGGGTGACAAGCAACCGCCCATCGGGGCCGAACTCGGCATCCGGATAGTCCCCTCGGAGATCACCAAGCCGCCGCAGTCGCTGCCCGTCCTGCAGATCCCGCACCATGACGGCGCGCTGCCTGTCGAGATACACGACCCGCTCGGCATCACCACCAACGGCGAGGACCGATGCGAAGGCGTCGCCCGGGATCTTGACTGCGCCGAGCGAGCGGCCGGTACGCACGTTCCACTGATACACGCGGTTTCGGCCGACCTTCGTCAGGACGCGGCCGTCCGCGCTGAGTCGGCCCTGCGATTGCAGGTCACCCGTGCCGCCGCGCGGTGTGAACGACAACTGTTCGCGCTGTGCGGCAGCGCCGCGGACCGCCTCGCGGGTCTCCGGCAGGTCAGCGATCTGCCAGGCGGCCACGCTCAATCGCATGGCCAGGCGCGGGTCCGAGGCACGCAGGGCCCTCGCGACACCGACAACACGACGGGCCTCGGCCTCGTCACGACGGCGCTCGCTGATGCGGCTCTGCTGCCAGGCCACAGTGCCGGCCAGCGTTGCCAGGCAGAGCAGCAAAGCAAGGGTCGCGGTCAGAGAGCGGCGCCGGCGGGCGGCACGCGTGCGTGTCCGCAGCGCCTGCTCGTGGGCGGCCACGCTCGCGAGGTGGAACTCACGTTCCAGGGGAGTCAGTTCACCGGCGTCTCCTCTGTCTCCCGGTACCTCGTCATTCGGATCACCGAAGGCCTCACGAGCCGCCGAGAGCCGTACGCCCCGATACAGTGCCTCGGGGTCCCGCCCCAGCGCCTCCCACACACGGGCCGCCCCCGTCAGCGCTCGGTGCAGGCGCAGCCGTTCCCGATCGGCCTCGATCCAGCCACGCAGCCGCGGCCAGGCAGTGAGCAGAGCCTCGTGGGCGAGGTCGACCGCAGTGCCGTCCACGGTGAGCAAGCGGGCCCGTACCAGTTCTTCGAGGACCGCCGACTGGACGAGCGTCGGTGAAATTTCGCTTCGCTCCACGGGGCGGCGGGTGTCTTGTGTGCCGTCGCCCGGGGACACCATACGCAGCAGCAGTTGGCGGGCGACGACGGCCTGCTCGTCGGTGAAGCGGGCATACACCGCCTCGGCGGTGTGGGCGATGGCGCCGTGCACTCCACCGATCGCGTCATACGCCTGCTCGGTGAGGGTCTTGCCTCGGCGTCGGCGCCAGACCTCGAGGAGAGCATGTGCCATCAGCGGCAGACCACCCGGCTGTCCTTCGACGTCGGCAACGATCCGGGCGGTCAGCGCCCGCTCCACGATGAGACGTGCGTGCTGCGCAGGGCCGACGACGGCCTCCCTGAGCTGAGCTGGGATCATCGGTCCGACGAGGATCGTGGTGGAGCGTAAGGCATTGGCGAGCGGCCCGTATTCAACGCAGCGGCCGTAGAAGTCAGCCCGTACGGCGATAATAACGCGCAGCCGGCTCTCAGGGGCGCGGGCTGCAAGGAACGCGTCGACGAACCGGGTGCGGGCGGCGGTGTCATGGCAAAGCGTGAACAACTCCTCGAACTGGTCGATCAGAACAATCGTGTCGCCTTCTTCGGTGGCGACCGGTGCGAGGAGGGCAGTGTCGGGGCGGTCCAAGGGGGTGATGACACGAACGGTGGCGGGTCTGCGCCGGGGATCCTGTTCGTCGCGCAGGGCCGGGACGAGACCTGCGCGCAGCAGGGACGACTTGCCGCTGCCAGAGCCGCCCACCAGAGCGACGATGCGGTGGCGGGCAATGGAGTCGGCCAGTTCCGCGACGAGTTCGTCGCGCCCGAAGTAGGTGTCCCGGTCGTCGGGCTCGAACCGGGCGAGGCCCTTGTAGGGGGCGGTCTTCACCTCCTCGACGGCCTCGGCTTCCTTGGCGACGTCCGCGGTGGTCTCGCGCCAGCGTTGTTCCCAGTCTGCCTCGTCGCCACCGCAGGCACGCACGTAGGCGAGCAGCACGGGCAGGGTCGGCACCCGCTCGCCGGACGCGGCGGCGGACAGAGTCGGAGCTGAGAACTGAACGTGCTCGGCCATCGCCCGATACGTGGGGCCGCCGGCTTCCCTACGTAACTTTCGCAGTTCGTACGCGAGATGTTGGACAGCGCCTGCAGCCGGATCGAGCGGCTTCTCACGACGCCCCATCGGTGACTCCCCCCGTCATGCGATGCGCGACCCACCTGCCACGGCCACATCTCCCATCAGCCCCACGACCTTACCGGCAGCACGTTTGCGCTGTTCGGCGACCTGTCGGAAATTGATTGGCTTCCAGGAAGGGGACTGCGCATCAATTCCCCGGCGGCTGGACTCGGCCTTCCGTACTCGTCGACGCACGCCGGAGACAGCCATCACCACCGTCCAGGCCCCCACGCTCCCCGCACCGTCTCGCACCACACCTGCTCCCCTCGCACGAACGGCTCGCGGCCGGCGACGCATTGTCGCCGTGCCGGTGCTGCTCGCGCTCGTGCTGGGTTTGTGGAGGTTGCGGCGCGGTGGTGCCGTGTGGCACGACGAGGCCGTGACAATCGGGCTCGCGAGTCGCGATCTGCCCGATTTATGGCAGACATTAGGACACATCGACGCCGTGCACGGCCTCTACTACCTGTTGATGCACGGCCTGTTCGACGTCTTCGGCACCGATGTGGTCGTGCTGCGGCTGCCCTCGGTGCTCGCGATGGCAGCAACCGCAGCCGGTGTCACGATGCTCGGCCTTCACCTAGCCGGGCCGCGTGCCGGACTATGCGCGGGCGCCGTGTTCGCCGTGCTGCCCGGCACACAGCAATACGCACAGGAGGGCCGTTCATACGCGCTCGTGTGCGCCCTCGTCATCTGGGCGACATACGCCCTGGTGCGAGCGGTCGAGCACGACCGGCGAAGCCTGTGGGCGGCATACTCGG
>RHMC01000300.1 GCA_003719395.1 Streptomyces altiplanensis | reverse complement strand
CGGGTCAATCGGCCGCCGTGAAGTAGGCGGCCGGATCAAGGGAGTTGAGCGCGATCCAGCGCTGCGCCGTCGCTTCGGCGGGCGCCTGGCCGCCGCCCGCCGAACGCGGAAGAAGCCCTGCACGTAAAGAGCGATGCGGGGATCGTCGTCGATGCGCCGCGCCATGTCGTAGTAGACGGCCAGCTCATGGACGCACCGCAGGGTGGCGGCCGGGCAGGAGCAGTCGACGCTGTCGAGGGCCGGCGCGGGCGGATGGCCCGCGTCGGCGATCGCGCGGTACAGGTCGTCGGTGAGCAGGGGCTGGATGCCGCTCAGCTGACGGGAGATCTCGGCCGTCGCCCCCGGGGACATCGGCGCGACCTCGATCGTGACCACCGAGGTGCCGCGACCTCGGTGCACGACGGCACGCACGGTCCGGTCGTCGATCGTGATCTGGACCTTCCCGTCGCGTGCCGTGCGGCGTGCGCTCGGCAGCTGGGGATCAGGACGGGTCTGGCGCAACGACTCGGCGAACCGGACCCAGTCCTTGCCCCACTTCGTGTAACCGTAGTCGTGGTCGGCCATGGTCAGTTGACCCGCTTCCGGCGCAGGACCTCGATGAGACGGTCGTCGTCCAGTCGGGTCAGCTCGGCGACGCTGGACGTGTCGGCGATGTCCGACAGCGCGGACTTGCGGTTGTGCATGGCCGCGATGTGCTCCTCGACAGTGGTACCGGTGGTCAGGGTGGTGACGGTGACCGTGCGGGTCTGACCGATCCGGTGGACCCGGTCGGACGCCTGGGCCTCCACGGCCGGATTCCACCACCGGTCGAAGTGGATGACGTCGGCCGCGCGTGTGAGCGTGAGCCCGGTGCCCCCTGCTTTCAGACTGAGGACGAGCACCTTCGGACCGTCGTCGGACTGGAACCGGCGGACGATGTCGGCCCGCTGCTCCTGGTTCAGGCCCCCGTGGAAGAACGGCGTACTCACCCCGAACTGTTCGGCGAAGTGCCGGACCAGCAGCTCACCGGTCTGCCGGTACTGGGTGAAGACGAGGGTCGGAGAGTCGTTCTCCAGGTTGTTGGCCACGATGCCGGCGCACAGGTCGAGCTTGCCCGACCTGCCCGACAGCTCACCGAGGTCGTCCGTGATCAGTCCCGGATGGTTGCAGACCTGCTTGAGCGACGTCAGGACCGCGAGCACCTTGGTCTGCCGCTGGGCGCCGCTGTCAAAGCCGTCGCCGATGACCTGGTCCAGCAGCCGGTCGTACAACTGCTCCTGCTCCTCGCTGAGGTCGCAGATGAGATCGGCGTGGATCTTGGGTGGGAGTGACCCTGCGACCTGGGACTTCCTCCGCATCAGCACGACCGGCTCGATGGCCCCGCGCAGACGGGCAAAAGCGGCCGGGGAGCCGTCCGCGATCGGCCGCACGAAGCGACGGCGGAACTGCGTCCGGTTCGAGAACAGGTGCGGTGCGACCAGATTGAGCAGGGCCCACAGCTCGTCGAGGTGATTCTCGACGGGCGTTCCGGTCAGGGCGATCCGCGCGTCGGCCGCGATGGTGCGCGCGGCCTTCGACACCTGCGTACGGGGGTTCTTCAGGACCTGCGCCTCGTCGAAGACCGCGGTGCTCCACTGGATCCCCGCCAGGGCCGGGCTGTGCATGCGCAGCGTGGGGTAGCCGGTGAGCACCACCGTGCCGCTGTCCACCCCGGGCAGCGGCCCGCCGCGCCAGATCGTGGTCCGCAGTCCGGGTGCGAACCGCGCGATCTCGTGCGCCCAGTTCCCCACCAACGACGTGGGGCAGACCACCAGTTGCGGCGCCTTCTCGGCGCGTCCGGCGACACAACCGATGGTCTGCAGGGTCTTGCCGAGTCCCATCTCGTCGGCCAGCACCGCGCCGCCGTGCGTCTCGATGGTCTCGCGCAGCCAGCTCACCCCACGCACCTGATAAGGCCGCAGCCTGGCCGTGAGCGCCGTGCGCATCTCGGCCCCCACCGAGGTGGTGCGGCGGAAGACGCCGCCCGCGTACTCTGCCGTCGTCACGGCGACACCTGTGGCGTCGGGGACCGCGTGCGCGGCGATCGGTAGAGCCGACCCGCCGCCCGCCATCCACGACCGCCAGACCTTCACCGACCGGCCGGGCGAGTCGAGGGGCACGGCCACGAGCCGGTCCGGCTCGATCAGCACGCAGTCGACGTCGGACACCTTGAGCCTGCCGAGGTCCGGCGTCGGCACGACCAGGGGAACGGTCTCGACGTCGCCGACCGGCGGGGCCGCCCCCACGGCGCCGTCGGCCCAGGTCCACAGGGCGAACATGTGCCGGTCGGGCAGGTAAGTGGCCTGACTGTCCGACCGCGCCTCGGGGAGTTTCCGCCTGATTCCCATGGCGTCAGCGGGTGCCCACGTCGTCGCCCTCGCGGACGGGCCGGGCATCGGCCCCGGCCCGGGGGGCCGCCTCGTCCGTGGTCGGGCCGTCTTCCTGCGCGGGCTCCGGCTCGCCCCCGGCAGCCGCGGGCTTGCGGACCGCGCGCAGGGCCAGCAGTAGTACAGCCGCGCCGTAGAGCGCGATGAGCATGATCCAGATTGCACCGACGTGCATGGCGTGGAGGAACGCGTCATCGGCGGCGTACCCGAGCGCGGGCAGGTGGGACGTGGTGGCGACGTGCCGGGCCTGTTCGGCGGAGATCCGCGCCTGGTCCCGCACCGGTCCGGGGACACCGTGCAGCGAGGGTTCGATCGCGCGCCGGTACACGATCGACATGATCGTGCCGCCGACGGCGATCCCGAGCACGCTGCCGGTCTGGCGCACGGTGTTGGTGACGGCCGATCCGGCGCCGGCGCGTTCCAACGGCAGGGTGCTGATCAGCGCCGCGGTCACCGCGCCGAGCACCATGCCGATGGACAGGCCCTGGACCAGCAGCAGGACCTCGATCCAGACGAGGGGAGTGCTCAGCCCGAAGAGCCCGTACGCGCCCATGGTCAGCGCCGCGACGGTGAGGGCCGGCACGGCGACGAGCCGCAGCGACCAGCGATGCACCAGGCGCGCGCCCACGAGTGCCCCCAGGATCGCGCCGAGCGCGGTCGGGAGGCCGGCCAGGCCCGCCTCGATCGGCGAGTAGCCGCGGGCGCCCTGCAGGTAGAACGCGTGGTAGAAGGTGACGGCGGAAATGGCGAACAGAAGCAGTCCGAGGGCTACGTTGCCGCCACCGAACGCGCGCTGGGCGAGCAGCCGGGGGTCGAAGCTCGGCATCTTGCTGCGCAGTTCGACGCGGACGAACACGGCCAGCAGGATCAGTCCGACGACGATCGGCGCCCAGACGTCCGTACGGCCCCAGGCCGCTACCTGCCCCGTGCGGATCAGTCCGTAGGCGAGCGCCGCGAGGCCGCTGATCGACAGCAGCATTCCGGCCGGGTCCAGCGGTCGCACGACGGGGCTGCGGAAGTCCGGGACCAGCAGGGCGATGCCGATCAGCGCGAGGACCACGACCGGGACGTTGACCAGGAAGACCGAGCCCCACCAGAAGTGGTCGAGCAGCACGCCGGCGAGCACCGGGCCCACGGCCATGCCGACGCCGGCGGAGGTCGAGGAGATGGCGATCGCGGTCGACCGCGCCGGGCCGGTGAATGTCCACATGAGGATGGCCAGGTTGCCGGGCATGATCAGCGCGCTGCCGACGCCCATCGCGGCCCGGGCGGCGATCAGCTGCCCCGCGTCGCCCGCGAACGCCGCCCACACCGAGGACGCGGCGAAGACCACCAGGCCTGTGGCGAGCACGGTCCGGTGACCGAAGCGGTCGCCCAGCGCGCCCGCGGTGAACATCAAGGTGGCGAAGGCCAGCGTGTACGAGCCGGTGGCCCACTGCAGCTCGGCCGGGCTGGCGTTCAGCCCACGGACCGGGTCCGCGAGGGTCTCCAGGGTGGTACTCAGGACGGTGTTGTCCAGCCAGATCAGCAGTGAACACACCATGAGAACGGAAAGAATCAAATGCTGCCTGGACTTCGGCAACGTGGATGCAGTCATGAATGCCTTCGGATGCGGTCCGGAAAACCTGACGAGCGGACCGTAAGCAACCATCAGGCGGGTGTCAATTCCCTGGCGACCGATAACAGTCGGCGATTTTCCGGCGCATCCGAGGGCATGCCGCCCAGCGTTCTGTCAATTCTTGAAGATGTGACCGGTCCGGTGATTCAGTACGCTCCCGGGGGCATACCGCCAAGTGCTCTGTCAATTTCTGAACCTGATGTTTGACCTCGCGGGAATTCTGTGCCCCACCTCGCGTTCTGCCTCTGTCCCGCCCCGTGCTCCGTTCCGGGCACGGAGGCAGGACACGGGGGCGGGCGCCCCCGCCGGTGCGTCTGCTGCCGGAGCCCGCCCTGGTGGGTGTCCTGGGGCCATCAGGAGCGGCAGAGCACCCAGACGGCCACCCCGTGCGGGGGCCCTTTCGCCCTGCCGATCCAGCGGGCCGAACGCCCTTCCCCGCGTATCTTCCGAATGGGAGGGACGGAATTCACCCGGGTCAGCGGAGCGGAAGTCTGCGAGGTTTCCATGGAGAGGCAGGGGATGACCCTGCAGGGCCAATGGTGGAGCGAAAGCGACAGTTATGTCCCGGGCATTCTCTCGGTGTTCTCATTGGATTCGGACCGTCCGGTTCTTCGCTAGCACGGTCAGGTGACATCAGGTGCCGAACTGAACCGTTCCGTCCTCGAGATATTCCATACGCTGCGTGACAACGGCGTACGGAAAGGGGATGTCGTAGCCTTTCTGGTCGCTCCCCACAGCAGGGAGATTTCGACGTCGTGGTGCTCTCATGAGTGTGCGGGTCACGGCGGTGTGACGATGCCGGTCGGGTGCGCGGCCGAACGCATCGGAGCTCCGATGTGGAGATGGCCTTCCCAAGTCGTCCGCCTGTCAGCACCGTGCAACAGGCCCGCCGGCCGAGTGGTCGGCCAC
>RHMC01000002.1 GCA_003719395.1 Streptomyces altiplanensis | reverse complement strand
CCGGGTCTACGCTGGGCCCGGCCCCGGTGCGGGGCGCCGGTGGACCCACGGGAGAGACGATGCCGGAGCAGGACCGCGAGCCGGCCGACGCGCAGCGCGGACAGTGGCAGCGGACGTACGCCGACCACCCGCGGATGTACGGGGAGGCCCCCTCCGCAGCCGCGGTCCATGCCGCCGCGGTGTTCCGTGTGGCCGGCGCGCAGGACGTGCTGGAGCTGGGGGCGGGGCACGGGCGCGACGCCCTGTACTTCGCCGGCTGCGGGTTCACCGTCCGGGCCGCGGACTTCAGCGCCACGGGGCTGGGCCAGCTGGAGGAGCGGGCGGCGGAGTCGGGCCTCGGCCCTTCGGTGAGTGCCATGGTCCACGACGTACGGCGCCCGCTGCCGCTGCCGGACGGGTCGGTGGACGCCGTCTTCGCCCACATGCTGCTGTGCATGGCGCTGACGACGGGGGAGATCCACGCGCTGGTGGGCGAGGTCCGGCGGGTGCTGAGGCCCGGCGGCACCTTCGTCTACACCGTCCGGCACACCGGCGACGCCCACTACGGGGCGGGCACGGTCCACGGCGACGGCATCTTCGAGCACGGCGGGTTCGCGGTGCACTTCTTCGACCGCGACCTGGTCGACGCCCTCGCCGAGGGGTGGGAGCTCCGCGAGGTCCACGCCTTCGAGGAGGGCGACCTGCCACGCCGGCTGTGGCGGATCACGCAGACTCTGCCGGTCGCCGGGGAAGGGGAAGGTGACGGCGCCGGGGGATCCCCTCAGCGCACTTCGAGGCCCGCCGCCGGATCTCCCTCGCCGAGGGGGAGCCACAGGTTTCCCCGTTCTTGAGGAACGGTTTCAGCCGCTCGCGGACCCGTGCCTACGTGTCGCCGCGCTGGGCGGCGGAGCGGCGGCGGAGCCGCAGCGGGAGCGCGTACCAGCAGAGGGCGAACCACAGCATCACGCCGCCGGCCAGGACCTCGGCGAGAACGCTCGGCAGTACCACGCGGAGTATCAGCAGGAGCGTGCAGCCGATGGTCAGGGCGAGCAGCACCATGCCGCACATCATCAGCCGGCTCGCCGCCTCCACGACTTCGTCCTTCATGCGCTGTCCGGACAGGAAGCGGTGGAGCGACACCGGCGCGATCAGCGATCCGGTGGCCGACGCGCCGAGCACCACGGTGAGCACGTAGATGGCACGGTCGATCGTGCCCAGGTCCCGGAAGAGGGAGGTGAAGGCCACGCTGAGCAGAAAACCGAAGAGGATCTGCACGCCGGTCTGCGCGACCCTCGTCTCCTGCAGGATCTCGTTCCACCGGCGGTTGACCCGCTCGCGCGCCGGCTCCGGCGGTTCGTGGGCGGTCCGGTGCCAGGAGCTACCGCCTGGCAAGAGGCACACTCGCGAACCGCCGTGTTCGAGCCGGCCGGCTCCTCCGTCATGGTCATGGCATCCTCCGCATCCGAGGAAATCCTGATGCCCACTTCCGGCGACGTCATGCTCCTTGACCGCCCTGTCACCAGGGGTGACCGGTGACTCACCCGGCGGGCTTCGCGATCACGGTGAGCAGGCCCTGGTCGGTGATCGCCGCCAGTGACAGGGTGCGGTAACCCACGGAATCGAACAGGACGGTGATCCGGTCGCCCTCCTCGCCGAGAACCATGCCGTCGCCCCATTCGCTGTGCCGCACCCGCGTCCCCGTGGGGAACCCGACGGCCGCCGGATGTCCGGGCGCACCGCTGTCCCGTTCGAAAAGCCTCTCTTCGAGCCCTTCCCCGGCCCGGGGCCCGCTGCCGTCGGAGTGCCAGAAGGCGACCTTGCCGGTGCGTGCCGGGTCCGCGGGCAGGAAGACCGCGGAGCAGCGGGTGAGTTCGGAGATCTCGGAGAGCGTTGCCGCAGGAGGCCGGTGCACAGCGATGCTGAATCCCTCAAATTTGACTAGTTGGGCCCGAAGCCGCCGAGGGTACTGCATCCGCCCCGACGGTGTACTCGGCCCCACTGCAGCGGGCTGGGGCCTGCACCAGCGGAACAGGGGGGTTCACACCATGGTCGTCGAGGGGCCCGGTGCATAGTTTCATGAGGTCAGAGCCAGGTCCTACAGACCGGAGATCCCATGCCCCAGGCCGCCGCCGTCGCGGAACCCACGACAGGCACTTCCGGGAGCGATTTCGCCCCGCTCCTGCGAACAGCCAGGGAACAGGGGCTCCTGGAGCGCCGCGCCGGCTGGTACGCGCTGGGGATCGCGGCCAACCTGCTCGCCCTGGCCGCTGTCGTCACCGGCATCGTGCTCGTCGGTGACTCCTGGTGGGCGCTTCCGCTCGCCCTGCCCCTGACCGTGCTGTGGGCCCGTACCGCCTTCGTCGGTCACGACGCGGGACACGCCCAGATAACCGGCAACCGCAGGGTGAGCCTGGTGATCAGCCTTGTCCACAGCAACCTGCTGCTCGGTATGAACCAGGCGTGGTGGAACGACAAGCACGTACGCCACCACGCCAACCCGAATCACATCGACAAGGACCCGGACGTCGGCGTGGGGGCGCTTGTCTGGACCCAGAAACAGGCGGAGCAGCGCGAAGGTTTCGCCCGCTGGCTCACTCGCAACCAGGCGCGCCTGTTCTTCCCGATGCTGCTGCTCGAAGGCATCGCGCTGAAGATCTACGGTTTCCAGTACCTGCGCCGCCAGCCGGTGCGCGAGCGCATGCTGGAGGGCCTGCTGCTCGTGGCCCACCTCGTCGGCTACTTCGCGCTTCTGTTCACCGTCATGTCGCCGGGCAAGGCGGTGGTTTTCGCGCTGGTGCACCACGCGCTGTTCGGTCTCCACCTGGGCATGGCCTTCGCGCCCAACCACAAGGGGATGGAAATGCCCGACCCCGACGGCGAGCGCTGGGGCCACCTGCGCCGGCAGGTGGTCACCTCGCGCAACGTGCGCGGCGGGGTGCTCACCGACTGGTTCCTGGGCGGCCTGAACTACCAGATAGAGCACCACCTCTTCCCGAGCATGGCGCGTCCGAATCTGCGGCTCGCCCAGCCGCTGGTGCGTGCGCACTGCCGGGCGCTGGGTATGCCCTACACGGAGACAGGACTGATCGACTCGTACCGGCAGGCGCTGACGCACATGCACGAGGTCGGCGAGCCCCTCAGGACCGACAGGACCGGCGGCGCCGTTTAGCGGCCGTACGGCGGAACTGTGGCGCGGACGCGCACGTTACCGGAACATGAAGCGGCAACAGCCGCGAAGGAGGCGTCGAAGATGTCGAAGAGCGCGAAGGTCGCCGCCGGTGGCGTGGTGGTGGGAGTCGCCCTGATCTGGCTGATCGGGTTCTGGCCCGCTCTGCTGGTCATGATCGGCGTACCCGTTGCGGCGTATCTGATGCTGGACAACTCGCAGCGCCGCAGGCTGCGCCGGGTCTCACGCAAGGAGATCGGCCGCTGACCCGGCCCGAGGCCGTGCCGGGCCAGGATCCCGGAAGGGCCGAGTACCGGCACGGAAGAGGGGAGTTCCGCACCATGGGCGGCACAGTCAGGGCGGTCAGCAGCAACGGCGAGTACACGTTCACCAAGCCGAACCGCGACAGCGTCACGCTGCTGGCCGGGCTCGGCGTGGAAGGCGATGTGCACGCGGGGACGACGGTGAAACACCGTTCCCGGGTCGCTCAGGACCCCACCCGGCCCAACCTGCGCCAAGTGCACCTCATCCACGAGGAGCTCTTCGCCGAGCTGCTCCAGGAAGGCTTCACGGTCGGGCCCGGCCAGCTCGGGGAGAACATCACCACCAGCGGAATCGGCCTTCTGGGACTCCCGCGGGGCACCCTGCTGCACATCGGTGAGGAAGCGGTCGTCGAGATCACCGGCCTGCGCAACCCCTGCCTGCAGATCGACGCCTTCCAGGACGGCCTCCTGAAACAGGTCGTCGGCCGGGACGCGGAGGGCAACGTCGTGCGCAAGGCGGGATCATGAGCGTCGTCAGGACGGGCGGGGTGGTGCGGCCCGGCGACCGGATCGAGGCCGTACTGCCGGCGGAGCCGCACTGGCCCCTGGAGCGTGTCTGAGCCGCGGCCCGGCTCAGTCCAGCGCACAGGAGTTGACCACATCACCGCCCGCGGGCCTGGCGATCGTCCGGTCCGCGGGCGGAGCGCTGCCGTCCTCCACCCACGCGGCGAGCGCCGTGAAAGCGGAGCGGTAACAGGGCAGGACCGGCCGCAGCTGCTCCGGATACGTGTCGTAGAGCGAGTCGACATGGGTGCCGCCCTCGACGGTGTAGTAGCGGTGCAGCCGGGACCGGCCCTGCCCCGTCACCATCCGCTCGTACACGTCGGAGCCGGTGGCGATCGGCAGCAGCGTGTCCAGGTCGCCGTGCAGCGTGATCAGTGGTCTGCCGATCCGTCCCGTCAGCGCGACCCGCTGCACCGCGCGGTGTACGGACCCGGGGCGCGCGGCGTAGTCGTACTCCGCGTCCGACGCACAGGGCGCAAGGATCTCCGGCAGCGTCGTACCCGCCGAGGAACCGGGACAGGCGGGGTCGTACGACGGGTCGAACTCCGCCCGGTAGATCTTCTGCGTCAGCCCCCAGTACGCCTTCTCGTGGTACGGCCACAGGAACTGCGATCCCGGCGCGAAACCGGCCTTCAGGAGATCCTCGTCCGTGGCCCGGCCGAGGCCCCGCGCCACGGTGACCGGCAGGGAGCCGAGGAGACCGCCGCCGTCGGCGTCCACAGGGCGCCCTCCCAGTCCACCCCGCCGTCGTAGAGCCCGGGATGGTTCTCGAGCTGCCAGCGGGTCAGGTAACCGCCGTTGGAGATGCCCGTCATGTACGTGCGTCGCGGTGCGTGCCCGTACCACCGCGCGACGGTCCTGCGTGCCGCGCGCGTCAGCTCCGTGGTACGCCGGTTCCACTCCGCCACCGCGTCACCGGGCCTCCTGCCGTCCGTGAAGAAGTCGGGACCGCTGTTGCCCTTGTCGGTCGCCGCGTACGCATAGCCCTGCGCCAGCACCTGGTCGGAGATGAGCGCGTCGGTCGCGTACTGCTTGCGCGTCCCGGGCGCTCCCGTGACGACCAGGCCGCCGTTCCAGCGATCGGGCATCCGGATGACGAACTGCGCGTCGTGCCGCCAGCCGTGGGTGGCGTTGAAGCGTGAATCGTCGGGGAAGTAGCCGTCGATCTGGACGCCCGGTACACCGGAGGGGTTCTTCGTGCCCTTCGCGGACAGCCCCACCTGGTCGGCGGTGTCGGTGTACGCCGTGCCGGCCAGTCCCGCGGTGGTCAAGTCGGGCAGACAGGCCACCCGTTGATGTTCCGCCCCCGGAACGGCAGGCCGGTTCTGCCGCACACAGGGATCGGTGCCAGAGGCACGGGGTGCGGCGCCGGCGGAACCCACGGTGGTCAGCACCATGAGAAGTGCGGCGACGAGCGGGACACCTCTGGACGGGCGCATGGGAAGCCTCCGGTTTCGCGGGGAAAAAGACGGGCGCAGCGCCACATGGTGCTGTCGTCCCACCCGGTAGGGCCATGGGCCCGGCCCACACGGCGCGGGGCCGCGGCATGGGTGCCGTCCACGAAAACCGTCTGCCCGCCGCTCAGCCCGCCGGCGGTCTTTCCGGGCCGTCCCGGCTGCGCGGGGCGGCCCTCGACGCCTCACGCCTCCTGTGCGAGCGCCCGGACTCCGACACGTCTGTGGAAGCGCTCCTCGCCGGTCCGGGGAACGCCCGCTGACCGGTGGGGCAGCCGTCAGGCGGGCCGTACGGCCATCTTGTCGAGCGCCTCCAGCAGACCGGGCAGTCCGGGCCCCCGGCCGACCGGGATGACTTCACCCGGCTCGTCGTCCAGCAGCACGAAGGCGATGTCGTCGGTCCTGGCGACCACGGACCAGCCGGGACCGTCGGCCCGCAGGGTACGGGCTCACCGGACGCGAACGCCGAACGCACCCGCCCCGGCGGCGGCTCCGCGTCCACATAGCCGTGCAGTTCCTCGATCACACGCCGCACACCGGGGTGGGAACTGTCACCGGGAGCCACGAACGTCTCCTCGTCGTCGATCTGCCGCGCCAGGCCGCCCACTGGAGCGCGATCTCGTCGTCGGCGCCGAGCCGCCGCTGTGCGGGCCCCCACGCGCCGGTGTCGGGCGGCGCGAGAGGGCGTGGCCCGCTCTCGCCGTCCGCTCCGTCTCCGGGAAGGGGGTCGTGCGGATCCGGTATGCCGGGGGCGGCCACCGCGAGGGGGAGCGGCCAGCCCGGCAGGCCGCGACGGATCGTGCGCTCGTCGGGCGACAGGTCGTACTCCATGCCGCAGTCCCAGGACGCGACGGCGACCGCCACCAGTGACACGTCGTCGATCACGACGGTCCACCGCGCGCCCGTGCCGTCCTGGCCGAGCACCAGTCCGTACCCGTCGGCGTACGGTTCGAGACCGAGCGCCGCGCAGGCCTGCGGGTAGTCGTCACCGAGCACACTCGGGAACTGCGCGGGCGTCAGCAGCACCGCGGTCAGCACGAACAGTGCGTCCTCGGGATCCTCAGCGTCCCCGGCGGTGTCCGGCTCCGTCACGGCGCCCTCCTGTCCGATCGGTCGTCGGCGCACCCTAACCAGTGAGTAACCTCGCCGTCGAGGCCCCGCGGCGAACAGTGCCCCGGTCAGGCCGCCGGGAGGCCGAGAAGCGTACGCGCCACGGTGTGCGGTGATTCGCCGCGTTCCCGCGCGAGCGCGATGACCGCGCGGCAGGCCAGTTCGTTGACGCCGAAGGAGAGCGCCTCCGGCGAGACCCAGCCCGACGCCTCCTCGATACGCGGCTCGTCGTCGTCCGCGCACGCGGACACATAGGCCGCAGCGGCCTCGAAGATGTTGTGCTGCCGCGTTTCCGGGTGCGCCCGCGGCGCACCGCCCCGACGCGGCCCGAAGAGCTTACGGAGTCTGTCCCGCACCCGGACCACCTTCTTCTTGAGGGATTCGATCACGAACCGTCCATGTGTGCCCTTCCAACGTAGAGTTGGAGCCCGGGCGACATAAGGGGGACGGGACGTTGAAGCGTTACGACCGGCTGCGGGAGATCCGGCGACTCGATCCGGAGAAGGACTTCCTGGAGATCTACCGGCTCACCGCGACGTACGAGTTCCCCTGGGACTACACACGCGCCCTGGAGCTGGCCCTCTACCGCACCTACGCGGTCCCCGGCATCGGCCGCCTTCTCGCCGAGACGGCAGAGCTGACCGACCGTTCGCAGAAGCGCTACGACGACACCGCGCTGCTCCTGGACACCGTCGTGGAGCACGGCTTCGACACCGAGGACGGCCGCACCGCCATCCGCCGCATCAACCAGATGCACCGCAGCTACGACATCAGCAACGACGACATGCGCTATGTGCTGTGCACGTTCGTCGTCGTGCCGAAGCGCTGGATCGACTCCTACGGCTGGCGCCGGCTGTCCGACCACGAACTCCGGGCGTCCGCCGCCTATTACCGCACGCTCGGCAGGCACATGGGCATCAAGGACATCCCGCAGTCCTACGAGGAGTTCGAGCGCTGCCTCGACACCTACGAGGCGCAGCACTTCGGCTGGGACGAGGGGGCACGCAGGGTCTCGGACGCGACCCTCGCCCTCATGGCGTCCTGGTATCCGCGCCCCCTCGCGTCGCTGGTGCGCGGCGCGAGCCTCGCCCTCCTCGACGACACGCTCCTGCGGACCTTCCGTTACGACACCCCGTCGCCCGCCGCGCGAGCGCTGGTCAGGGGAGCCCTCCGGCTGCGCGCCCGCGCCGTCCGTCTGATGCCACCGCGCAGCACGCCGCACTACGCCCGGCAGAACCCCGAGATCAAGGGCTACCCCGGCGGCTACACGGTCGCGAACCTGGGGACTTTCCCGACGCCCGGCACGGGCGGCTGCCCGGTTCCGCACATCGAGCGCCCGGCTGCCGCCGCCGAGTGACCCGGCCGGCGCGGTGTGGTTGCTTGCTCAGTCCCGGCGGACGGCCAGCGCCAGGAAACGGTCGCTCTCGTCGGTGTACGACGTCAGCCGCCGCCCGGACCGTTCCAGCAGCGCCCGGAGGTTGGGCTCGGCCCGCAGGTCGTCCGGGGTGACCTGCCGCCCCTGGCGCGCGGCGAGGGCCGCCCGGCCGATGGGGTGGAACAGCGCCAGCAGGCCGCCGGGCCGCACCGCCCTGGCCAGTTCGCGCAGATTCTCCGAGGGGCGGGGGAGGTGCGCGATCAACCCGGCCGCAAAGACGGCGTCCAGGGCCGCTGTCCGTACGGGCAGCCGGGCGACATCGGCGAGCAGCAGCTGCGCGCCGCGACGGCGGCCCGCGTGCACCGCCGCCTCCAGCATCGCCGGTGTCACATCGGCGCCCAGCACCGAACCCCCGGGGCCCACGGCGTCGCGCAGGAACGGCAGTGCGCGCCCCGTGCCGCAGCCTCGTCGAGCACGGCGTCACCGCCGCAGCCCGAGGCGGGCCACCGCGGCGGCGTAGGCCGGTCCGTCGTCCGGGAACCGGGCGTCCCAGTCCGCGCCCGGGCCGTGAAGAACTCCTGAACGTGCGTGTGGTCGTCGGCCATACGCACATCGTCCCCCATCGCCCTCAATTCTCCGGAACTCCGGCGGCTCCCCTGCAGGTGCGGTGCGCATGTCCGAGCATGAGCCGGTCCTCCCGGAACGGGCCTCTGTCATACCCCGGCAGCTCTCGAAAGGCGCTCCCGGCGTGCGTCCCCTGCGGGACCGGCGCCCCCGGGGCATGGGACACCTGGACCACGCCGCCTCCGGCCGGCCCCCGCCCTGTCGTACGCGATGGCCTCCGCCGGCGCCGCCCTCGCGCCGCACCGTACGAGGCGCTGGGCGCGAGCGGAGGCTCCCGCCGCACCTGGCTGACCACCGCCGCGCCCGCCATCGGCACCGCCATCGGGACCGGCACCGACATCGGCACCGCATCTGGACGAAGCGCTTCGTCGAGTACGCCGGAAGGACGCACACTGCCCGGCTGCTCGACACGGTGGGCCGAACCGTCCCGCGTTCCCCCTGTCCGCGGCCCCAGAAGAAACCCGTGCTTGCCGCGACGACGTCCGTGGGGAAGGCTGGTCCTCGATCAGGGGCAACGGGGAACAGCTGAACGGGGAGGCCGAAACATGGCGCTGGACAAAGGACTTGACTGGCTTCTGGACGACCTGGCAAACAGGGTCGAGCATGTGCGGCACGCGCTGGTGCTGTCCAACGACGGCTTGGTGACCGGGGCGAGCGCGGGCCTGGCGCGGGAGGACGCCGAGCACCTGGCCGCAGTGTCGTCGGGACTGCACAGCCTCGCCAAGGGGTCGGGCCGGCACTTCCGGGCGGGCAGAGTCCGCCAGACGATGGTCGAGTTCGACGAGGGGGTTCTCTTCGTCACCGCGGCGGGAGACGGCAGCTGCCTGTGCGTGCTGAGTGCCGCCGAAGCTGACATCGGGCAGGTCGCGTACGAGATGACGCTGCTCGTCAACCGGGTCGGCGAACACCTCGGGGTTGCCGCGAGGCAGCCGGGTCTCGCCAGAGACGAGCTCTGACCTGCGCGTACTCGCCCGGCCCGGAAGTTGTCCACAGGCTGGGCGGGCAACGCGCCGTCCAGGCTACGGTCGTCACCGAGAGTATCCGCATCTCACGGGGAGACGATCATGGCTGTACGAGAAGCACACCGCACCGCTGCTGTGACCCAGGCCGGCAGGCCGCTGTCCGCGTCCCGGGCCGCCCGGGAACTCGGCCTGAAGCGCAGTGAGTTGGACCTTGGTGCCCTGCTGGGTCACATCCGCACCACGGTTGACGCGGACGGCAGCCACCGCCGGGTCGCCCGCGAGGAGATCGACAGGCTCCGGGCGGCGGGCCGGACCCAGGAAACGCTGCGTGAGCGGGTACGGACCGTAGGTACCACGGAGGGTGCGCGGTTGATGGGTATCAGCCCCGTCCGGTTCGGCAGGCTCGCCCGCACCGGATACATCACTCCCGTCAAATTTTATTTGAATCGCTACCGGGCGGTCGTCTGGCTGTACCTCGCCGAAGAACTGAAGGAGTTCGCCGACCGCGAGCCCGGCCTGCTCACCGGCAGGTCACCGCAGACGATGCGTGCCCTGCTCGACGCGGGTGAGGACCGCCGTGCCCGCAACTGGCGGGGCCGGCGCCTCGGTCTGCTGACGCGGCAGACGGAAGACCCGTGGGAGCAGGCGGCGATCACCAGTTCCGTCCTCGACCCCGTCCAGTTCGACGGAGGTCGTCGACGACCCCTACGAACGCGCGTACCTCAACAAACTCCGGCCAGGGCTGGTGGGGCGCCACGGTGAATCGCCCGCCGTGCGTGAAGCCATGGACCGGCTGCTGTCGGCCGACGGCCCCGACGAGATCCTCTGGCAGCGGGTGAGCCTTGCACTGCTCCTGGACGAGGCCCGTGCCCACCGCCCCGCACCGCGCCCGGAGAGCAGCCGCCCCCTCGCCCCTCTCGTCCCGGAGACGTCCCGGGGCCTGCGCACATGGCTGCGTCGCAGGAAGTCGCCTTGTGACCAGCCCCCCTCCTGACGATCACAGGATTCCGGGGCTCGCGGGCTGTCCGACCACGGCTTAGGTTCATTCGATGACTGATGGGATGCCGATGGAACAGGCCGGAACGCATGCCGTACACGCGGCGGATGCGGCAGGTGCCCTGACGGTGCGTGAGATGGCCGAGGCAGGTCTTGAGGGGTGGGGACGTGCGTTCGGCAGCGGCAACTTCATGCCCTACCGGGCAGAGTCTGCAGAGAGACGCAAGCGGGTCTTCGAGCCCGGTCGCTGACTGGGAGCCTATGAGGGCCGGCGATGTGTGGGTACGTTCCGTGGCATCTCTTTCGACCTGAGCGTGCCGGGCGGAGCGATGCTTCCGGTGGCCGGCATCAGCAGCATCTCTGTCGTTCCCACTCACCGTCGGCGCGGCCTGCTGAAGGCGATGATGGCTCAGGGGCTGCGCTCGGCGGTGGCGCGGCGAGGCAGCCGCGGTCCTGCACTCCGCTGAGTACGGTGGCTACAGCCGTTACGGATTCGCGCCGGCCACCCGGCACGGCGGCTTCACCGCCGACGTACGTGCCGGTCGTGGCCTGCGCCCCGGCCTAGCCGGCACCGGAATCCTCCAGCCCGCCTCCATGGAGGACGTGCGAAGGCTCGGGCCCGCCCTCTTCGGCCGGCCCGCCGCTCACGGGCCGGAGCGGTCGGCCGCCCGGACTGGAACTGGCAGGCGCGGACCGGAGAGCCGGTCCGCCCCGGAGGGGCATGGACCGGGCCCACGGCCGTCGTGTACCGCGATGTCCACGGGCAGGTGAGCGGACTGACGACCTACCGGGTCGACGGCAAGTGGACCGACGGCGTACCCGACAGCACCCTGACCGTCACCGACCTGATCGCCACCACGCCCGAAGCGCTGCGTGCCCTGGGGCAGCATCTGCTCTCCCTGGACTGGGTGCACACGATCGACGTTCCCGACGCGGCCCCCGACGACCCGGCGTCCCTTCTGCTGGCCAATGCCCGTGCCGTACGCCCTCTTCCCCACCCTGCCGACTGCCTGTGGCTGCGCCTGCTGGATCTTCCCGCCGCTCTCACCGCCCGCACCTACGCCACGGAAGGCCGCCTCGTTCTCGAAGTGGCCAATCCGGACGGACACGTGGACGGCCGCTCGGCTCAAGGGGGCAGGGCCGGTCGAGGAGCTGCGTCCCGGAGCCGCGGCCACCGCCGACACGCTCTTCCGCGCTTCCCTCGCGCCATGGTGCCCCGATCACTTCTGAACCCCGCCATCACTCCCTTGCCGGCCGGCGCCCGCTCCTCCCGAACCCGTTCACCGGCTCTCACCCGAAGCCGGCACATGCGAGACGGTCCGGTTCGTCGCGTGGTACGGTAAGCGTATGCGTTCTTTCTACTTCCTGTGACGGAGCACGCCGCAACCCGCCTCTCGTGATGGAGCTGAGGCGGCGGGTTGCTCGTCGCGCCCATCGGCCGCTTCCGGCCGCCGCCCGTCAGTTCAAGGAAGATCCACTCCCCGCTTCACGGGTGGAGTGTGTCTCCGTTCGGAGCGTCATGAACACCCTTCTCACCGTCCCGGCTCGTGCCCGCGCACAGCTCGTCGCTTCTGATGTCCACCTCGCCCGAGGAGGCCGCCCGGTCCTCACGGGTGTCGAGATGACCGTTACTCCCGGTTCGCGCTGGGGCGTGGTCGGGGAGAACGGCCGCGGCAAATCCACGCTGGTCCACGTGCTCGCCGAAGCGCTGGCCCCCGATGCCGGCTCGGTGCGGCGAACGGGAACACTGGGCAGTGCGGAGCAGGAGATGGCGGCCGACGAGGACCGTACGGTCGGCGATGTCGTCGATGTCCACCTCGCCGACGCCCGCGCCGCGCTGGCCGCCCTCGACGCCGGTGCGGCCGCGCTCGCCGAGGAACGCCCCGGTGCGGAGGCGTCGTACCAGGCGGCGCTGGAGGCGGCCGAGGCGCTGGAGGCGTGGGACGCCGACCGGCGTGTCGATGTCGCCCTCGAAGCCCTCGGCGCGGTGACCGACCGGAGCCGGCTGCTGGCACACATGTCCGTCGGGCAGCGCTACCGGGTGCGCCTGGCGTGCCTCCTCGGCGCCGCCTACGACTTCCTGCTGCTCGACGAACCGACCAACCACCTCGACCAGGCCGGCCTGGGCTGCCTGACCGGCCGTCTGCGGGAGTGGGACGGCGGCGTGGTGGTGGTCAGTCATGATCGCGCCCTGCTGAGGGACGTCACCACCACGATTCTGGATCTCGACCCCAGCCAGGACGGCCGCCCGGCCGTATACGGCGACGGCTACGAGGGGTATCTGGCCGGCCGTCGCGCGAGCCGCCGGCGCTGGGAGGAGGAGTACGCCCAACAGCAGGCCGAACACGCGCGTCTGGCCGACAGCCTCGCCGCGGCGCAGAGCCGGTTGGTGACCGGGTGGCGCCCCGGCAAAGGGACCGGGAAGCACCAGCGCGCCACCCGCGCCGCGGGGCTGGTGCGCTCGGTGCACCAGCGGCAGGACGACCTGTCCCGGCATGAGGTGTCCCTGCCGGAGCCGCCGTTGAGCCTGGACATGCCCGAGCTGCCCGCCCGCGCCGGGGTCACCCTTGTGCGCGCCGAGAACGTCACCGTCGCCGGCCGTCTGTGCCAGTCGGCCGATGTGACGCTGGAGTCCGGCTCCCGGCTGGTGATCTCCGGGCCCAACGGTGCGGGCAAGTCCACTCTGCTCGCCGTGCTGGCCAAACGGCTGGAGCCGGACGCGGGGCGGGTGCACCACGCCCGCAACGCCCGGATCGCGCTGCTGGGCCAGGAGTCGGCGCATCCTGCCCACCGCCGCGCGGGAGAGGTCTACGAGGCCCGCCTCGCGGCCCTCGTCTCGGCCGGACAGCTCGACGAGAGCCGGACGGTGGCGCTTGACGGGCTGGGGCTGCTGGCCCGCCGTGACCTGGACAAACCGGTGCGCCGGCTGTCCCTGGGGCAACAGCGCCGCCTGGACCTGGCCCTGGCGCTGGCCTCCAGGCCGCACGTCCTGCTGCTGGACGAACCGACCAACCACCTGTCCATCGCCCTGGTCGACGAACTCACCCATGCCCTGGAAGCCACGTCCGCCGCCGTGGTGATGGCCTCCCACGACCGGCAGCTGCGTCGCGATGTCGCCCACTGGCCCCACCTGTCCCTGGCCACCACCGCTCTCCGGGGCGCCGCCGGAATGCTTCGAGCGAGTCCGAAGGAGCCGCCGAACGAGACTCCCGGGGACGTCGGCCATGGCCCGCCCTGCCGACGGGAGGAGGCCGACGCGTGACCGGAGCCGGAGAGGGAGCGCGGCAGCAAGCGCGGTTGACCCGGGCTCAGTTGACGCTCCCGGTACGGGCGTACCGGCCCGGGGTGGTGCCCACGACCCGCTTGAAGTGCCGGGTGAGATGGGGCTGGTCGTAGAAGCCGGCGGCGGTCGCCACCTCGCCCGGCGGCTGTCCGCCGAGCAGCAGACGGCGGGCCAGGTCGACGCGGCGGGACATCACGTACTGGTGCGGGGCAATGCCGAAGGCACCACTGAAGGCACGTACGAGATGAGTGGGGTGGGCGTGCACCAGGCGCGCGGCCTCTTCCAGGGCGATGCCTTCGAGCAGTCGCTCGTCGAGGAGGTCGCGCAGGCTCCGGGCGACGCCGCGGCCGGGCTCCGCGCTGCCGAAGGCCGCCCTGGGGCGCAGATGCTCGCGCAGCCGCTCGCTGATGCCCCAGACGGCTCTCCGCCTCGAACTCGTCGCCCCGGTTCGCGAGGGTCGTGTGCAACTGCCCGACGCGTCTGCGCAGGACGGGATCGGTGAGGTCCGGGCCGTCCACCGCCGGCCCGATGAAGCTCTCGTCCAGCTGCGTCATGTCGAGGTAGAGCACGCGCTTGTGAAAACCGTGAGGGGTGGCGGGTGAGCCGTTGTGCGGGACCTGCGGCGGGAGCAGGCTCACGGTGTCGCTCGGGGTGCCGCGCTCGTAGCGGTCCAGGTTGTAGCGGACCGCGCCGTCGTCGACGATCAGCAGAGTCCAGGCGTCGTGGACGTGCATGGGGTACGCGTGCTCGGTGAAGTGGGCGTGGAAGACCTCCACGACACCCGCGACCTGCGGGCGCCAGGCGGAGATCTCCTGCCGGGGCACCATGCAAAGAACGTACAAGACGGAGAAGGCGCGCACGGTGGAGTCTCGAAGCATGAGAACCGAGAACGAGACCGAAGCCGGCGCCGGGATTGAAACCGTCGCACAGTCTGAGAACGTGCCGGCCCGCTTCGACACCAAGATCGCCGTCCTGCTGCGCGACGACCTCGAGTCCTGGCAGCGGCTGAATGTGACCGCCTTCTTGGTCAGCGGGCTCGGCACGGCATCACCCGAGGTGATCGGCGAGCCGTACGCGGACGCCGACGGCACCGCGTATCTGCCGATGTTCCGCCAGCCCGTGCTGGTCTTCGAGGGGGCGAAGGAGACGCTGACCGCCGCGCACGGGCGTGCGCTGTCCCGGGCGCTGCCGAGGGCCGTGTTCACGTCGGACCTGTTCGGCACGGGCAACGACCGGGACAACCGGGCGGCTGTACGGGCCGTGGGCAAGGACGGGCTCGATCTGGTGGGGATGGCCGTTTACGGGCCGCGCAACGCGGTGGACAAGGTCCTCAAGGGCGCACGAATGCACCCCTGAGCGGCTTCACGTCTCGCCCATCCCGGTCCCGGTGACTGCACGGCCGTCCCGTTCCGTGCGACGGGCGGCCACGGGCCGGCCGGCAGGCCGTTCCTGCACGGTGCGTGCCTGCTGCTGTTGCCCGGGCCGCGAAGGGTCGGCCCCCGAACCCCGGCACCACCATGCCCGAGCGGGCCCCGACGACGGGCTTGGTGTGTACCTGTCGCTAGAGTGCGGTGCTTGATCGAGTGCCGTACGCGAAGGGGGAGGAATGAGTGGGCAACTGAAGGACATAGCCGACGAGTTGGCCGAGGTGCTGTGGCGGGAACGCACCGTGTACCGGGACCGGGCCGGGGGCGTGGTGATCCGGGGCGAGCACGTGCGACGCTGGATCAGCCTTGCTCCCGCGGGGGGCCGGGGCGAGGTGCTCGTCCGCGCGGGCCGCCTCCTCGACGGCGGCACCACGGCCCCGGCGCGTTCGGAAGCGATCGTGCCCCTTGCCGCCGGGACGGCCGAGCTCGCCGCGACCTGTCGTCGCCTGCTCGCCGAGACCGCCGCCGATGCGACGGCGCGAGTGCCGGATCCGTCAAGCGCTGGTCGGTCCGGACGGCCGAGACGATCCGGACGGTCCGGCAAGCCGCGGCCGAGAGGCAGACACACGGGCTTCGGCTCCTGGGTGGTCCTTGCCTGCGTGGCCGGGATGGTCGCTCTCTATCTGCACAGCGCCGGTGTGTTCGGCGGATGACGGAGGCGGCAAGCGCGGCAGAAGCATCCCATGTCGGCCGTGTGTTCGCCGGTCCGGATCCCGCCCGGTGTGTTGTGCGGGTCCTGGTGCTGCCCGTAAGCCGCATCAGACACACCAGACACACCAGACACACCAGATGCATCAGACGGGCTTACGGGCCTTGATGAGGAAACGGGTTGAGTGGGCCACGAACGGCCCCTCGCTCCCGATCTTGTCGTGCAGCTCCCGCAGCCGGTCGCGGTACCGGTCGACGGTGAAGCCGGGAACCATCCAGATCACCTTCCGAAGGAAGTAGATCACCGCGCCGACGTCGAAGAACTCGGTCCGCAGCCGCTCGAACCGCAAATCGGCAATCTCCAGGCCGGCGGCCTCGGCGTCCCGGCGTTCGTCGTCCGGGTGACGGCTGCGGCGGACTTCCCCGGACTGCGGCCCGAGGAAGTATTCGACCAGCTCGAAGACGCTGGAGTGGCCGACGTGCTGGGCCAGGTACGTGCCGCCGTCCTGGAGCACGCGGGCGATCTCCTGCCACCACACCGTTACCGGGTGACGGCTGGTCACCAGGTCGAAGGCGGCGTCGGCGAAGGGCAGCGGCGGTTCGTCGTCGTCGGCCACGACGACCGCGCCGAGTGGGTGCAGCAGCCTGGTGGCCTTGGCGAGGTTGGGCGGCCAGGACTCCGTGGCCACCATCGTCGGTGGCAGTTGCGGTGCTCCGGCGAGGACTTCCCCGCCGCCGGTCTGAATGTCGAGGGCGGCGGACGCGCGGGCCAAGTGCTCACTCATCGTGCGCTGATATCCCCATGAGGGACGCTGCTCGGTGGCCCGGCCCTCGAGCCAGGAGAAGTCCCAGCCCTCCACCGAGACGGCTTCCGCCTCGGACACAAGGTCGTCGAAAATGTGTGACATACCCGGATCGTCATCATGAAATAGGGTGAAGTCAAAGGGTTTTCTTCCGCACGTTCTCGCTGTCCCGGCAGTGTTCGCAGCTGTCGGCCGGGCCTGCGTCGCGGTGCCTTCGGAGGTCTCCGGCGACATTGCCGCTCGCGCAGCTCCTCGCGGAGTACGAGCGGCAATGCATGGTGCCGAATGGACCTGACGGGGCACCCGGGGAGGTGCGGATGTGCGGTCGCGGCGGTCAGAGCCGGCGGTCGTCGTCCTCGTCGGCGCCTTCGGTCTCGATCCGCTCCTTGCGCACCTTGCCCGCGACCGTTTCCTGGTCCGTGTGCTCTTCGGACGTGAGGCGGACCCGCTCGACCGGTACCGCCTCGGTCTCCACGACGGGTCGCTCCTCGTGCAGGGTGACTTCGTGTTCGGACTCGGAGATCTCGGCCCGGACAGAGCCCGGTCCCGGTTGGCTTCGGTGATCGGCTCCCGTTCCACGCGGACCTCCTCGTGACGCACGGGGACGGTCTGCTGCTGTTCTTCGGTCACCACGTACTTACGGAGCCGGGCCCGCCCCGTTTCGCGGCGCTCGACGCCGACGTGCATCTCCTCTTCGGAACGCGTCATGGCCTCATCGCCGGACGACCGGGCGCGGGCGTCGCCGCGGGCCGCTCCGGTGTCGACGTGCCCGGCGGTGCCGGTGTCGGCGCCGGAGCGTGTCCCGGTGTCTGTGCCGGTGTGGGCCCATCCACCCCGGCCGGGCTGGTTGGCCTGCTGCCACGCTTCGTCCCACGCGATGCCGTAGTGCTCGTACAGGCGCCGCTCCTCGGCCTCCGACAGGTGGCCGCCGGCGTCGACATCGACGTTGGGGGCGTCCTTCACCCTGTCCTTGGGATACGGGACCTCCAGATGGTCCTCGACCATGGTGGCGTCATGGATGGGGACGAACGACTCGCTGGTGCCGAACAGGCCGGTCTTGACGCTGACCCAGTCCGGCTGGTGGGTGGCATCGTCGAGGAACACGTGCTTGGCGTCGCCGATCTTCCTTCCCTGCGCGTCGTAGACCGGGTGGTCCAGCACCGCGGGAATCTGCTCTCGGGTAATCATCTCGGTCCTCCTGCTTCCTCTGGGGTTCAGTGGCCCGGGTAACCGGCGGAAGCGCGGAGAAACACCTCAATGACGGATTAATGCCGGTAAATATGTTGATGATCGCGCTCGGCTCCAGGTGCATAACAGGAGTTTTGGGGTTACTCGTAGGTCATGGCATCGAAGTGGCAACCCACGCATGGAGACGACCGGCACCGGCCGACAGGTGCCGGAGAGGACGAGGAGCCCGGTAACCGTGCCGGACCGGATCCCCGGGCGGAACGCAAGGCTCCGGACGGGCCCACCGAGATGGGCAAGAAGTCGTGGTGGGCGGTGCTGCGTCGCACGGTGGCGGAGTTCAAGGACGACGAGCTGGCCGACCGTGCTGCGGCGCTGACCTACTACGGGGTCCTGGCGCTGTTCCCCGCACTGCTGGTGCTGGTCTCGCTGCTGGGAATCGCGGGCGAGTCGGCGACGAAGAGCATCCTGGACAACCTCACGAAGTTCACGCCCGGCCCGGCCCGGGACATCATCACCAACGCGGTCGAGCAACTGCAGGCCAGTGGTGGCACCGGGTCGATCCTGGCGATCGTCGGTCTTGTGGGTGCGCTGTGGTCGGCCTCCGGCTATGTGGCCGCCTTCATCCGGACGTCCAACGCCGTCTACGACATCCCCGAAGGCCGCCCGGCGTGGAAGGTCACGCCGTTGCGACTGGTCCTGACGCTGGTGCTGATGCTCCTGGCGTGCGTCAGCGCGCTGATCGTGGTGTTCACCGGCGGTCTCGCCCGGCAGTTGGGCAAGGCCCTGGGGGTCGGGGACACCGCCCTGACCGTCTGGTCGATCGCCAAGTGGCCGGTTCTGGTCCTCCTGGTCACCATCATGATCGCGCTCCTGTACTGGGCGTCGCCGAACGCCAGGGGCCGCGGTTTCAAGTGGGTCACCCCCGGCAGTTTCCTCGCCCTCGTGATCTGGATGATCGCCTCGGCGGGCTTCGCTCTGTACGTGGCGAACTTCGGTTCGTACAACAAGACGTACGGCACCCTCGCCGGAGTGATCATCTTCCTGGTGTGGCTGTGGATCACGAACCTGGCGATCCTGCTCGGTCTGGAGTTCGACGCGGAAATGGTCCGTCAGCGCGCCATCCTCGGTGGCCACCCCGCCGATGAGGAGCCCTACGTCGAACCACGGGACACGCGCAAGTGGAGCGACCAGGACCGCAAGCAGACGGGCAGTGAATGACCGCGTCGGGGCAGGCGGACCGGGAAGTTCATACCGCGCGGCCCAGGCAGGCGTTCGTGTGCCTCCTCCATGACGCGCGTCGCGTCGACCGGCGGCTGACCAGCCGGATCGCCTCCTGGGACTCGCTCTGGGCGCGGCAGGCACTGCCGGCCGTGGAGTCCGCGGCCGAGAGAACCAAACTGCCCCGGCCCCGGCCGTGGCCGCCGCAGGGGGGCGCGTGGAGCGCAGGGCCGCGGTCGGGGGAGTGACCGGCATGTTCACCGCACAGCTGATCGCGAATGCGGTGTGCAAGCAGCGGTACGAGCGGCGCAGGCCTCCTGTGGAGATGATCCCGCACGACGAGGTCGAGGACCGGCCGGACAGCTCTTCCTTCCCGTCCGGGCACACCGCGGCCGCCGTGGGCTTCACCGCCGCGGTGGCCCTCACCTCGCCGTGGCTGGGGACGGCCGCCTCGGTTCCCACCGTGATGGTGGCCCTGGAACGCGTCCACCCCGGCGCTCATTGCCCCAGTGTCGTCGTGGTCGGCGCGGCCATCGGTGTGGGCAGTGCCGTGCTGGTGCATCATGCGCCGCGCCTGCTGCGTGCCTTGTCGTAGTGCGTCGACGACACGGGCGCGCGTCCGATCGCCGGGTCGGCTGTCGGCTGGCGGGCGGGCGCAGTAAGGACTACCACTTGTGTGGACAGGCCCCGGAAGGCCGAGCAGCGAAAGGCAGGCACGACGATGAGCACGTCAGCTGACTACCCGCCCCCCAGGGAAGCCGAAGAATCGGTCGGTGAGCTGGTGAAACAGGCATCGGAGCAGATCTCCCGGCTGATGCGGCAGGAGTTGCGGCTGGCGCAGGCCGAAATGCAGCAGAAGGGCAAGCGGTTCGGGCTCGGTGGTGGCCTGCTGGGCGGAGCCGGCGTGGTCGGTTTCGTCGCCCTGCAGGCAATGGCGGCCACCGCGATCGTAGCCCTGGACCTGGTCTGGCCGTTGTGGCTCGCCGCCCTGGTCGTCACCGGCCTCCTGCTCGTGGTGACGGCCGTACTCGCCGCCGTCGGCAAGAAACAGGTCGGCCGGGCCACGCCGGCCGCTCCCGAGCAGGCCATCCACAGTGTCAAGGCCGACATGGCCGAGATCAAGGAGAGGGCACGGCGATGACGGACAAGGCACGGCACAACGGCTCCACGCCCGACCCCGACGAACTGCGGGCACAGGTGGAGCAGACCCGGGAGGAGCTCGGCCGGACGGTCGAAGCGCTGGCCGCCAAGGCCGACGTGAAAGCGCAGGCGCAGCAGAAGGCGGCGAAGGTCAAGGGCTTGGTGCAGGGCAAGGCCGCCTCCGCCAATGAGCAGCTGACCGAAACCGCCCACACCCTGGGGCGGAAGATCCATGACAGGACCCCGCAGGCCGGTGCGCGAGAAGGCCGACCGGAGGGCGAAGGCCGGGCGGAGGGGGCGGGTACGCATGCCACCCGCAACCTGCTCGTGCTCGCCGGTGTCGGCGTGGCCGCGCTCGCCGTGATCGTCGCCGTGCGGCGCGGCAGGAGGTGCTGATGAAAGCCTCCAAGATCGCCTACAAGCCGGTCGGTCTGGTCCTGGGCGCCGTGAGCGGTGTCGTCGCCGGCGCGGTCTTCAAGCAGGTGTGGAAAGTCGTCAGCCACGACGAGGACGCCCCCGACGCCACCGACGAGGAGCGCGGCTGGCGGGAAGTCGTGATCGCCGCCACCCTGCAGGGCGCGATCTTCGCCGCGGTCAAGGCGATGGTCGACCGCGGTGGCGCCACCGTCGTGCGGCGCCTGACCGGAACGTGGCCCGGCTGATCCCTCCCGCCCGGCCGGGGGGCGCCCGCTCGGGTCAGAGGGCGATACGTCGTTCGTCCGCGGAGATGGGGAGGTCGTTGACGCTCGCGTAACGGCGTCGCATCAGGCCGTTCTCGTCGAACTCCCAGTTCTCGTTGCCGTAGCTGCGGAACCACTGGCCCTCGCCGTCGTGCCACTCGTACTCGAAACGGACGGCTATGCGGTTGTCCGTGAAGGCCCACAGCTCCTTGCGCAGACGGTAGTCCTGCTCGCGCTCCCACTTGCCGCGCAGGAATTCCACGATCTCCTCGCGTCCCCGGAGGAACGTGTCGCGGTTGCGCCACTCGGAGTCCTCGGTATAAGCGAGGGACACCCGCTCGGGGGCCCGGCTGTTCCACGCGTCCTCGGCCGCCTTGACCTTCTGCTGGGCGGTCTCGGCGGTGAACGGCGGGAACGGCGGCCTCTTGTCCGTCATGACTCTCTCCTTCGTCATCGAGAGAACGATCGTTCTCCCCCTTGCCTGCGGCAGCTTAGGAGAACAGTGGTTCTCTCGCAAGGGGGAGGGGGCCGCCGTACAGCGGATCCGCCGTCGAGATCCGCCCCGCACCCGGACGCGACCGGTGGTGTCTCCCGCGCCGTACGGAGTGACGACTGCGGAGTCCGGGGGAGTGACGGCCGGGTCTCCGGCGCGGCGTCCGCGGCAATGGGCGGTGGCAACGGTGGCAGGCGCGGCCACCGCGGCGCTTCCTGTGCGGGGTGGTGAGATGCCGGAGCAGAGATCTCTTCTAGGCCGTACGGATGGTCAGGGGCGGACTGCAGGCGTCGTACGGCAGCTCGGGCGAGGTGATGCGTATCCGGTACGGCCCCGAGGGCAGCTCCGGCACCATGACGGACGTACCGAGCGCGCGCGGATCGACCTGCGAGGCCAGCACCGCGGCCGGGGACCACTGCTCGTGCCCGGTCCTGCGCTCCAGCAGGACATTGCACGGATGGCCGAGGCCCCCCGTGATGCGCCAGCTGATCTGCCGTCGCTCGACGCAGTTCCAGCACTCGCCCCCGGCGGGTGCCCGTACGAGCAGCGCGTCCGAGGCCGGCGCGGCGAGGTGCGGGGAGGGAACAACGCGTCGGTCGTCCGCTTCAGTCGAGCTCTGCCATCGCGATCCAGCGCATACCCGTCCTTCCGTGGTGCTCCCGTGGTGGCGGCCGGGCCGTCCGGCGCGGTGCGGGGCGCCATCTTCCTGGTTTGGGTGTTTCCGTCGGAAATGTGAGTGACACGGGGCGAAAGTCCCCTCCGGCCGGGGCCTTCGTCACCCCCGGGGTCCCGGGGCCATGGCCCCGGCGGGGCGGCGGTGAGCGTTCGCGCGTGTCCGAGGGGGAACCTACGATCGAGGAAGACGGATCTTGACCTGCGACGCCGGGAGGCCATCATCGTGAACGTCCGGCGCGGCAGGGCGGTGACGGTCTTGTGAGCTTCCCCCTGCCCGGCCTGCCGGACCTGCCGGACGACGTGGAGAGCCTGAAGGCACTCATCGAACGCGAGATCGCCGCGTTGCGGGCGGACGTACGGCGCAGGATGCAGGCGCCCCCGGCCCTCGCGAGATCCTCCGCCCACGCGCCGTCCCTCGGCGACCGGTCCCTGGAGACCTTCATCTCCGGCGGCCCCGAGCCGCCGGCCGCCCACCGGCCCGGGCAGGGCGACGCCCCGGACGGTGACGACGGTGACGGCCGTCCGTACGACATGCCCGGCAGTGACCCCTGGGCCGGCCTGCACGCCGGCCTGTCGGCCGTCCCCGTCTCGGCGGCGCTCCTTGCTCCGGTCCAGGACGAGACCGGCGAGATCACGGACTTCGTCATTCGCGCCGGTAACCACGTCCGCTCGGCGGAATGGCTCGAAGCGCCGGACAGCCAGGTGGGGCAGCGGTTCCTGGAGGTCCGCCCCGGGGCCGTGGCGAGCGGACTGATGGCGGCGCTGACCGCGGTGTTCACCTCGGGGCGCGCCCTCAAGGGACTGACGGTGGACTACACGGAGGAGCGGCACGGCAGGCTGTTCCGCGCCCCGCTCCTGTACCACGCCGCTGCCTGCGGCAACCAGATGCTGATCACCTGGGTCCCCGCCCGCAGTCATACGGAGATCCTGACCCTCGACGCTCAGCACATCGCCTCGATGGGGTGGGGGCACTGGGATCTGCTCTCCGGCGCCGTCGACTGGTCGGAGGGGCTGCACCGCATCTTCCGCACCGATCCGCAGATGCCGTGGTCGCTGACGGAACTCTGCGACGCGGTGCTCCCCGGCGAAGTGCCGGCGCTCGCCGAGCTGATCACCTCCGTCCTCGCCGGCGAGGAACCCTCCTGGACGCGCATCCGCTTCCGTGTCTTCGGCGAAGTACGCACCCTGGACCTGCTCGGCAGGCCCGTCGCGGGAACCGACGGGCGCCCGTGGGCCGTGCACCTCGTGGCACGTGACCTGACACCCCAGATGCGCGGCCGGCGCCGTCTGGCGGAGACCCAGCGCGAGACGGAGCGGCTGCGCCAGCAGGCCGCGGCGGAACGGCGCATCGCCTCGGTCATGCGTGAGGCGCTCCTGCCGACACACACCGCGGAACTCGCCGAGCTGGGCCTGACGGTGGCCGCCGCCTACCTGCCGGCCGAGGCGGACGCGGCCGTCGGCGGCGACTGGTACAAGTGCAGACGCCTGTCGGACGGGCGGGTACTCGTCGCCATCGGTGACGCGGTCGCCACGGGCTCGACGCCGTGGCCCGGATGGCCCAGCAGCGCCACGCCCTGGCCGGACTCGCCCAGACGGGCGCGTCGGCGGCGAGATGACGACCTGGCTGAACACGCTGGTGTGCGGCGACCCCTCGGCGATGACCGCGACCATGGTCACCGGACACATCGACCACGACCACGTCCTGCGCTGGGCGTGCGCGGGCCATCCGCCTCCACTGCTGCGGCGGGGGAACGAGGTGGCCCCTCTGCCGTCGGAGCACCTGGGCCCGCTGCTCGGCCTGATGCCCGGGTACGCATACGAGACCGCGTCGGTTCCGCTGCACAGCGGCGACCTCCTGCTCCTGTACACCGACGGCGTGGTCGAACGCCGGGGCGAGGACATCACCGAAGGGATCACCAACCTCAGCCGGCACCTGTCGGGCAACGCGGGACTTTCGCCAGGAGAGACGGTCGAGCGGATCATCGCCGACTACACGCGCACGGTTCACGACGACGACGCCTGCCTGCTCGCCATCCAGGTCGACTGAGCAACGGCCGGGCGCCGGCCGGCCGGGCCTGCGGCGTCACCCGCCCCAGAGCGTGTGCCGGGCGCGCGTGAAGCGCCGCAGGGCGTCCGGGAGCGGATCGACGCCGATGCCCGGAGCCGTCAGCACCGGCAGATGGCCGTCCCGGAGGACGAACGGCTCGGTGATGTCCTCGGCGAAGCAACGGGAGGAGGCGGAGGTGGCTGCGGGGAGCGTGAAGCCGGGCAGCGCGGCCGGCGCGAGGTCGGGGGAGCGGCCGATTCCCGTCTCCGGCATGCCGCCGCACCGGACGGGCACGCCGTGCGCGGTGGACACGTCGTGCGCGGTGGACACGTCGTGATCCGGCGGGCTTCGAGACAGCCGCCGACCCGGGCCGGCTTGACGTCACGACCCGGGCCGCGCCCATCGCGATGGCGACGGCCGCGTCACGTGCGCAGTGGACCGACTCGTCCAGGCAGACCGGCGTCGTCAGGCGCTCCTGGAGGCGGGCACGGGCGTGGAGATCGTCCGCGTCCAGCGGCTCCCCGATGAGGAGGAGCCCGAACTCGCGGTGCGGGCCGGCGGCGAGACACCCGGCTCGATCCGGTCGTGGATGACGGCCGGCTCGCCGACGCGCGGAGGCCCTGCTGGAGCGCGGCACCGCGCCATGAACCGCTGTTCTCAGGAGGACCGCGGCGGAGCGACCGAGGAGCGCACGATCAGGCGCGTGCGCAGGGTGTGCATCTCGCGGAGGGGCTCGGCTCCTTCGAGGGGATCGAGGAGCACCTCGGCCGCTTTCGCGCCGAGCCGGTGCACGGGCTGCTCGATCATCGTCAGCGGCGGGTCCATGACCGCAGCCCAGGCGCTGTCGTCGAAGCCGATCAGGGACAGGTCGCGGGGGTAGGACAGGTTCTTCCTGCGCACCGCCCGCAGCGCTCCTGTCACCGCGTCGGTCTCGGTGCAGAACAGCGCGGTGATCCGCCGGGGAAGGGTCAGCATGCGGACGACCTCCTCGGTGGCCCGCTCCTCCGTCTTGGGCCCGACCATCACCAGCTCCGGGTCGAAGGGGATGTGCGCGTCGTCGAGCGCGTCGAGGTAGCCGCGCAGGCGCTCCCCGTCGGTCCACAGGTTGCGCGAGGCCCCGGCGAGCAGTTCGCGCCGGGTCGCCGGCGCCTGCGCCACGGGCGGCCCCCACACGAATCCGATACGGCGGTGCCCGGCCGCGATCAGCACCTCGACCGCCTCGCGCGCCGCCTCCCGGTTGTCGATGACGACGGCGTCGAGATCGAGCGAGGGGATCGCCCGGTCGACGAGCACGACCGGGACGCCCCGGTCCAACGCCGCCCTGATGTGGGCGTCTTCACCGCGGCCGACGGCGGCGACGCGATGATGACACCGTCCACGCGCTTGTCGATGAGTACGTTCGTCGCCGCGACCTCCTCGGCGAGGTTCTCGTACGTGCTCAGCACGATGGTGTCGAAGCCCCGGGCCCGGGAGGTGTCGCAGATCCCGCGCACCACACCGGCGAAGAAGGGGTTGCCGATGTCCGCGACGATGACCCCGAGGGTGTGGCTGTCACCGGTCGACATGCTGCGCGCCAGCGCGTTCGCGCGGTAGCCGAGCTTCTCGGCCGCCGCGAGCACCCGCTCCTTCAGCTCGGGGCTGACGTATCCGTACCCGCCGAGCGTCCGGGCCGCGGTCGCCCGGCCGACACCGGCCTCGGCGGCCACCTCGGAGATCGTCGGTGATCCCGACGCGCGGCCCCGGTCTGCTGGCATGGATCCGTACCTCAATTCTCTCGGTCGAAGGCTTGCCACATGCTAGACACCGCCGGTTGCCCGGTGGGCCGCCCGTGACCGAAGGCTCCTTCGACGAAGCACTGCTCATGGGCGGTGCCGGCTCCGTCGTGGAGGGCGCGCTCGATCATGTGCGGCGGGCGGGGCGTCCGCGGACCAGCCGCCCCGCAGCAGGGAGACCGCGAAGCCGGTGAGGAAGGCGTCGCCGCAGCCCATCGTGTCGACGAGGGTTTCCGCTCCCTCCACCCGGCGCGCCGGCGCGCGACGGTCGCGGCGGCCGCTCGTGGGCGATCGCTCCGTCGACGCCCCGGGTGGCGAGCGCCAGCTTGGCCCCCCGGCCCACGGCCTCGGCCAGGAGCGCGCGCGTGGCGGGCTCGTCGAGGTGCGAGCAGGACAGCAGGACCAGGTCGGCGTGCGGGCAGACGCGGTCGAGGTAGGAGGGGGTGCGGAACTCGTCGTCGCTCGACAGGTCGAAGGTCACGAGCGGGCCCAGCCCGGCGAGTTTGGGCAGTTCGCTCTCGCTGCGGGAGTACACGCTGGAGTGCACGAGGTCGAAGGAGGCGGCGTACGACAGCAGTTCGCCGTCGAGTACGAGCGGCTCCCGCACCGTGACGCCGCCGCCGTTCCAGCCGAGGAAGACGCGGTCGCCGTCGTCGACGCGCAGGGTGGAGAGGCCGGTCTCGCCGGCCCGTACGACACAGTGGTCCACGGCGACCCGGCTGCGCGGTGACGGACTCGCGCAGGAAGCGGCCGAGATCGTCGTCGCCGAAGACGCCGAGGTAGGCGGCCTCCAGGCCGAGGCGCCGGGCGTAGACGGCCACGTTCACGCTGTTGCCACCCGGGTAGTCGATGCCGCGGTCGACGAAGCGGTCGACGATGTTGTCGCCGAAGCCGAGGACTCTCATAGGGGTTCTCCTGTGCGCGGGCCCGGTGAGCCAGGGGCGCGGGGCCGAGTGGGGCACGGTGCGGGCAGGGCACCGGCGTGTCCGAGGGGGTGTGTGCGGAACCTGCCGCCCGCGCGGCCGTTCGCCGGGCGCGGGCGGCGGGCCGGCCGCTCAGTAGTCCATGACCCGGTAGGAGCGGAGCAGGTCGAGCGAGTGGTCGCGTACGCGTTCCAGGTGCTTGCTGACCCGGCCCATCACCGTGTCGAGCACCAGCGGCGCGAGCAGACCGCGGAATCGGGGGCTGATGCCCTCCAGCGCGTAATCGCGGGTGTCGAAGACGGTGACGTCGTGGGAGACGCGCTTCGCGAAGGCCTCGGCGCGGTCGGTGAGGGCGCGCGTCTCGTCCTCCCCCTGGAAGACGATCACGCTGGTGTCCTTCTCCAGCAGTTCCAGGGAGCCGTGGAAGAACTCGGCGCTGTGCACCCGGGTGGTGCGCAGCCACTGCATCTCCTCGAGGATGCACATGGAGTAGAGGTACGTGAAGCCCCACAGGTTTCCGCCGCCGACGAGGAAGTGGTAGTCGGTGTCCTTGTGGGCCTCGGCGAAGGCGGCTGCCGGAGCATCGGCCTGCCTGGCCACGTCGAGGAGGACGCGCGGGAGGTCCGCGAGCTCGTCGGCGAGCTTCTCGTACCCCTCGAACTCGCCCCGGCGCGCGAACAGCCGGCCCATGAGCAGCAGCATCTGCGGGTCGAACGGCCAGGCCTTCGCCTCCGACACGAGCGCGACGTCGACGCTCCGGGCGATGGGCGAATCGGCGTACCCGGTGAAGCCGACCGTCCGGGCGCCCTTCGACTTGCAGAACTCGACGGCGCGGAGGCTGTCCTCCGTCGTGCCCGACACGGAGGTGAAGACGGCCACCGAGCGCTCGCCGAGCGTGGCATCGCCCGCGACGGCCAGTTCGGCGGCGACCACGGCCCGTACGGGGAGCGTCGAGATGCGCCGGGCGAGCTGTTCGTAGGGCCACATCTGGGCGTACGTGCCGCCGGCGCCGACGAGGAAGAGGTTGTCGAACCCCTCGTCCACGAGGCGGTCGGCGAGTTCCTCGATCGGGTGGCGCAACGCCACCGTGCTCGCCAGCTGGGAGAGGAATTCCGGCTCGTTGAATCCGAGCATCTTCGCGTCCTTTCAGGAAAGGGTGCGGCCGGCGGCGCTGAGCGACCTGATACCGGTATCACGCGGAGGTCACGCTGACACAGTGGACGCACACCGTCAACACCGGAGCGGCGCAGACCTTCTGCCGGAAGTGCTCAACTCGACTCTCAACAGCTGGTCTTCAGGGCATGGGCACATCGGTCCGCGCATCCGCCGAGCGGCTCCGGCCGGTCGAAAAGAAGATCTTCATTCCATGTCTGGTACCGGTATCAGAATCTCTGTACAGTCGCCGCACACCAGCGGTTCGTGTCAGATCCGTGTCAGAAAGGAAGCCCATGCGCGCTCGTGCACTGACGAGGTACGCGGCACTCTTCGGGGCCTCGGTGCTCGCCCTCACCGGCTGTTTCGCCGGGCCGGCGAAAGCGCCGGCGGCCGACGTCACCGCGAAGCCGGAGTTCTCCGGCACCCTCAGCATCCTCACCAAGTTCGCGGGCGATCCTCTCAGTCCGTACTTCGAGGACCTCGCCGCCGCGTACGAGCGGAAGCATCCCGGGGTGAAGGTCGAACTCATCCAGGAGACCGACCAGAGCATCAAGGACAAGACGAAGACGCTCACCGCATCCGACGCCCTTCCCGACCTCTACTTCACGTGGACGGGCAACTGGGCCGAGAACTTCGTACGCGGCGGCCGTGCGTCGGACCTCACCGAGGTGATCGGCCCCGACACCGAGTGGGGCCGGACCTTCAGCAAGGCGTCCCTGTCCGCCTTCGCCCACGACGGCCGGTACTACGGGATACCCCTGTACAACAACGGCAAGTTCATGGGCTACAACAAGGCCGCCTTCGCCGAGGCCGGCGTCGGGGTGCCCACCACCTTCGAGGAACTCGTCGACAGCTGCCCGCACCTGCGCAAGGCCGGATACGAGCCCGTCGCCTTCGGCAACAAGGACGGCTGGCCCGCCCTGCACTACCTGCAGCAGCTCTTCGCCTACCACGTGCCGCGCGAGATCCGCGAAGCGGACCACCACCCCGGGACGGCCACGCTCGACGACGCCGGCTACCTCACCGCGCTCAAGCAGTTCAAGACCCTGGTCAGCGCCTGCACCGACACCCGCGGCGGCACCAACGGCGTGCTCTACACCTCGGCGCAGGAGGCGTTCTCCCGCGGCAAGGCGGCGATGTACTACCAGGAGATCCTGGAGTTCGACAACGCGACCGCGGCCGGCGCGGGAGCCGGGCCCCGGGCTCTCAAGCCCCAGAACCTGGTCGTCCGCCCGCTGCCCGTACCCGAAGGCGCGAAGGGCGACCCCGAGGCGATCGAGGGGGCGCCGGAGGGGTACCTCGTCAACGCCAGGTCGCCGCGAGCGGCCCTCGCCGTCGACTTCATGAAGTTCGTGACGGAGCGCCGCAACGCGAAGACGCTCTCCTCGCCCCCGTACGGCCAGCCCAGCACGGTCGTCGGCGCGGTCACCCCCGAGACCTCCAGCCGGGCCGTCTTCCAGGGCATCGAGACGGTCAACAAGGCCCCGCGCCTGGCCGGCTGGCTGGACATGGTGACGGCGCCCGAGGTCGCCGACGCCTGGCTGGCCGGCGGCGAGGCGCTGATCAGCGGCGGCATGTCTCCCGAGGAAGTGCTCGAGAGCGTGCGCCGGGCCTCGAAGTCAGCCAAGTAGCCGCACGGCCGAAGGGAGACATGCCGGTGCGCACCATGTACCGAAGAGCGCTCGGGCTGGCCTGGGTCATTCCGGCCCTCGTCCTGCTCGGGGTGTTCGTCTACCTGCCGCTCGTGCAGAACTTCGGGTTCTCCACGCTGACGTGGGACATCTACAGCGGAAGCCAGGAGTACGTCGGCCTGGAGAACTACCGCGAACTGTTCGACGACCCGGTCTTCTGGTCGTCGTTCGCCAACAACCTCTGGTACGCGGTGCTGTCGATCGTGTTCCAGGTGTGCGGCGCCCTGCTGCTCGCCGCACTCGTCGAAAGCATCCGCAGCCCTCGCTGGGCACGTGTTCTCCGGGCGGTCTACTTCATCCCCTCGGCGATCTCCCTCACCGTCGCGGGCCTGCTCTTCTACTTCGTCTACGAGCCCAGGCTGGGGCTGCTCAACCACGTGCTCGAAGCGGTGGGACTCGGCCGGTTCGGCCAGGCGTGGCTGGGACAGGAAAGCACCGCGATGTTCGCCGTCATCGCGATGAGCCAGTGGCAGGGTTTCGGGTACTGCACCCTGCTGTTCGCCATCGCGATCCAGCGCATCCCCTCCGAGCTGTACGAGGCGGCCTCTCTCGACGGCGTCGGGCCGGTCCGCCGCTTCTTCCACGTCACGCTCCCGCTGGTGCGCGAGATGACCGGACTCATGATGATGGTGACCGTCTCGGGCGCGTTCCAGGTGTTCAACGAGGTCATGGTGATGACCAGCGGCGGCCCCAACAACTCGACCCAGGTGCTCGGCACTTGGCTGTACCGCAACGGTTTCGTACGCAACGACTTCGGCTACGCGGCGGCGATCGGCACGGTGATCTTCGTGATCACCCTCGCCCTCGCCGTGGCGCAGCTGTGGATCACCCGTAAGAGAAGGGTGGAATGGTGAGCCGCCTCGGCTTCCTCGGCGCGATCGCGCGCATCTTCATGTGGGCCTTCCTGCTCGGCCTCGCAGTGGTCGTGCTCTACCCGCTGCTGTGGATGGTGCTCAACGGGTTCAAGACCAACGCCGAACTCTTCGACGACCCGTTCGCGCTCCCCGTCGACTGGAGTTTCGCTAACTACCAGAAGGCGTGGAACCGCGGGGTGAGCGACTACCTCATGGCCAGTGTGCTGGTCACGGTGGTCTCCACGGTCGCGACGTGTTCATCAGCGCCTGGGCGGCGTACGGACTCACCCGCGTGAACATCCCGCTCAACAAGGTGCTCACCGCCGTCGTCCTCGGCGGGCTCATGCTCACCCCGACCGTGGCGCTCGTGCCCCTGGTGCGGATGTTCCAGGCGATGGGCCTCTACAACAGCTTCTGGGCACTGCTCATCCTGTACACGGCCTTCCGCGTCCCCTTCACGACCTTCCTGATCCGTGCCTACATGATCGACCTGCCGCGCGAGGTCGACGAGGCTGCCGAGATCGACGGCGCCGGCCGCTGGACCGCGTTCTGGCGGATCATCCTGCCGATGTGCAAGCCGGTCATCACCTCCACGGTGCTGCTGCACGTCCTCTTCGCCTGGAACGAGTACCTCTTCGCCATGGTCTTCACCAACGGCAGCGACGTACAGACCCTTCCGGTGGGCCTGACGAGCCTGATGAGCAAGCACGGCACCGACTTCCCCGTCGTCTTCGCCGGCATGGCGATCGCGGCGGTACCGGTGGTGCTGCTCTTCTTCTTCGGGCAGCGCTACATCGTCAAGGGCCTCGCCGACGGCATCGGAAAGTGACCGCGCGCCAGTTACGAAGGAGCCCCCATGGCCCTCTCCACCCGGCAGATCACCGGAACCAACTTCGCCTACCAGCACCTGCCGTTCGAGCGGTTTCTCGACGACATGGCCGACCTCGGCCGTGAGAAGCTCGAACTGTGGGGCATCGCGCCCCACTTCCACATCCCGCGGCTGACCGACGCCGACGCGCGGAGCGTCCGGCGCCTCGCCGCGGCACGCGGCCTTCAGACGCACTGCCTCACCCCCGAGCAGGTGATGTACCCGGTCAACGTGGCCTCGCCGGTCCCCTGGCTGCGCACCGAGAGCATCCGCATGTTCCGCCGCGCGGCGCAGCTGTGCGCGGAACTCGGTGCGGAACTGCTCCTGGTGACCCCCGGGCGCGGTGACGAGAGCGAACCGGCGGACGCCGCGTGGCGCCGCTCCGTCGAAGCGGTCGGCGACATCGCCGCCTACGCAGACACCCTGGGGGTGGGGTGCGTACTCGAACCGCTCCAGCGCGTGGAGTCGAACCTCGTCAACGACTACCGCACCCTCGCGGCGATGACCGACGAGATCGGCGCGGCGAACCTCGGCGCCGTGCTCGACACGGTCGCCATGGCTGTCGCCGGGGAGACCGTGGACGACGCCTTCGACGCGCTCGGCGACCGCATCCGGCACGTCCACCTCATCGACGGCCGCCCCGCGGGCACCTGGCGTGGGGCGACGGGGAGCTGCCCCTGGCCGAGTACCTGGCCGCCCTCGACCGCCGGCGGTACGGCGGGTACATGACCTTCGCGCTCTTCGGTGACGGTAGTTACGCACGCGATCCGCGGCCGGTGGTCGAGCGGTGCCACACCGCCGTCGAGGCGGCCGCCCCGTCCCGGTGACACGCGCCCGTCCCCGGGGACGCCGGCAACGAGTCGCGGGCCGGCCGGACAGCGTCGCAGAACTGGAACACGGGCGTGAAGGGACACCGCTTCCCGCCGCTGCCGGGCAACTGCCCCGGCAGTTCCTGGGCGCTGCGGACGCGGGCCCGTCCGGACGCCTGACGGAGCGCCGCGGCCGCCCGGTGAGGAGGGCCTCCCGAAGGCCGAAGGGGTGAAGGCGCGCAACCAGGCGGGTGACTCTTCGCTCGTGGCGATCGCCCGAAGCGGTTTCAGCGCGTTGAGGTGGGCTCGCTTTCGCCCGTCGCCTCCATGGAGCCGGGCGATCCCACTCTCGTCCTTCTGGAGGTTCCATGCTCCGCTCCCGTGCCCGGCAGCTGTCCGCCGTCGTGACCACCGCCGCCATGGCGATGGCCGCCACCGGTGCCCTCGCCTTCACCGCCCAGGCGGCACCGGCCCCCCTGCCCGAGACCGCGGCCAAGGCCAAGGTGCTCAACTGGCTGGCGCACAAGCACTCGGACACCATGCCGAGCTCGGTACGCGAGGGTTCCGACTGGACCGTTTACGCGCACCTGTACGAGTTCAAGACGGGCAAGCCCGGCAAGCGGATCGGTGACACCACGACCCACTGCAGCGCTGTCGAAGTGACGCCCCACGGTGTCGTCGCACAGTGCCAGAGCGTGCTGCGTACCGACCACGGCAGCATCACCCTGAGCGGCAGCATGGACATGTTCGGCCCCGGCCCGTACGGCGGCGACGCGGCGGTCACCGGCGGCACCGGCACGTACGCGGAGGCCGAGGGGCAGGCCGAGGTCGTCATCGACGACGACTACGCCAAGCTGCGCATCAGCCTCGACGACTGAGCTCACGCCGGCCGGCTCCGCCCGTTCGAGGGGCGGAGCGCTGTCGTTCCCGCTCCCGGGCAGGGCGAGCGCACGTGTGAGTGACCACTGATGTGGCCTGTGGTGGCAAAGACGGGGAAGAGGCTAAGAGTGCCTGAAGTTACCGACCCTTTGCTGAATCTCGTCCGGCGGCACAAAGAACCCGTGGTCGTGCAGACGGTCCGGTCCACCGTAGCCGCAGTGATCTCCTACGTCGTCGCCCTGATGCTGAGCAGCGAACCGGCGCCGCTGACCGCGCCGCTGACCGCGCTGCTCGTCGTCCAGGTCACCCTGTACGCGACCCTCACCACCAGCATGCGCCGAGTGAACTCGGTGGTGGTGGGCGTGGTCATCGCCATCGGCTTCAGTTCCTTGGTGGGTCTGTCCTGGTGGAGCCTGGGACTGATCATCCTCGCCTCACTGGTGATCGGCCGTTTCGTACGG
Source organism: Streptomyces altiplanensis (assembly GCA_003719395.1). Taxonomy (GTDB): domain Bacteria; phylum Actinomycetota; class Actinomycetes; order Streptomycetales; family Streptomycetaceae; genus Streptomyces; species Streptomyces altiplanensis. Next base: position 137,687 of record RHMC01000002.1, on the reverse strand, counting down.
GCCGGTGAGTTCGTCCCCGAGGTGGCGATCAGCGCCATGCTGGTGCTGGGCGTCACCACGAGGGTCGCCGAATCGGCCTGGGACCGGGTGCTGGAGACACTGATCGGGGCGGCCGTCGGACTGCTTTTCAACATCCTGTTCGTGCCACCGGTGTGGGTGCAGCCCGCCAGCGCGGCCATCGAAGGTCTCGCGGGCCGTATGCACGGGCTGCTGATGTGCCTCGGCGACGAGGTGTGCGGCCACACTCCCGTGGCGGAGGCCGCCGCCCTGCTGCACGAGGCGCGCCGGCTGGACCACGACATCGTCGAGGTGGACGCGTCCCTGCGGCAGGCGGAGGACAGTCTCCGGCTCAATCCCCGCGTCAAGGAGGGCCTCCTCTTTCGCGTCGTGCTGCGCACCGGTCTGGACACCCTGGAGATCTGCGCGGTGGTGCTCCGTACGGTGTGCCGCACGATGACCGATCTCGCCAAGGCGCGGACGGAAGAGTCGCTCTTTCCCCCGGACATCGCCGACGCCCTGCGGGAACTGTTCACGCACATGGCCAGCGCGGTCGAGAGTTTCGCCGTACTGATCACCACGCAGGTCACCGTCAACGCGGAGGAGGCGGAGGAACGGCTGGTGAAGGAGCTCGCGGCCAGCCGCGACAGCCGCGAGATCGTCGCGCACATGCTCCTCGCCGGCGTACGGGAACATCCGCGCCAGTGGCAGCTGCACGGAGCGCTGCTGGCCGAGGTCGACCGGATCCTGGACGAGCTGGACGTGGAGAAACGCTCGATGAGGCTGGTGGAGGAGCTGGACCGGCAGTCCCGTGAGCAGCGGGAGAAGTACCCGCTGGTGGCCAGGTTCCGGGGCAGGATGCGCGTCGGCCGGTCGGACGAACGGTCCGAGGAGCTCTGACCGTCCGGTCCGTGGAGCATGACCCCCGGGCGGGTGCGGCCTCCGGGTGTGGCCTCCGAGTACGGCCTCGTGGAGGAAAACAGCGACTCTTCCTCCACACCCCCGACTAGGCGGGCGATCACCGGGTACCCGATGCGACGTGCCAAGATCCGCGCGGCGGGCACGCTGCCGCGCGTCACCGAAGAGGAGGCGCAGATGAGCACGGTGAAGGAGACGGTAGAGGTCGAGGTCCCCGTTCGCACCGCCTACAACCAGTGGACGCAGTTCGAGGAGTTCCCGAACTTCATGGAGGGGGTGGAGGAAGTCAGGCAGATCGACGACCGCCACAACCACTGGACCACGAAGATCGGGGGAGTCGAGCGGGAGTTCGACACCGAGATCATCGACCAGCTCCCGGACGACCGGATCGCCTGGCGTACGACGAGTGGTGACACGAAGCAGAAGGGCCTGGTCAGGTTCGAGCGCCTCGACGACACGCACACCCGGGTCGAGCTCGTGATGGACGTCGAGACGAGCGGGGCCGCGGAGAAGGCCGCCGACATGACGGGGATGATCGACCGGCGCGTCAAGGGCGACATGCGTCGCTTCAAGGACTACATCGAGCACAAGGGCGGCGAGACCGGCGCCTGGCGCGGCCGTATCACGCCCGGCGGCTGACCGCCGCCCGAACTCTTCAGGACTCCCGCAGGTCACCGCACGGTGACGGCTCTGGCGCCCGCCCGGCGCCAGAGCCGTCGTCGTGTCTCCGGCCGTACGCCGAAAACCGACCACGCCGGGATTGAGCGGGGGCTTGTCAACTTTGCTGCTGGGAGTTATATAGGTGGTGTCGCCATGTGCATCCCGTATCCGGGAAAGGAGTGACCGATGATGCTCATGCGGACCGACCCCTTCCGTGAGCTCGACCGGCTGACCCAGCAGTTGATGGGCACCGCTGCGCAGCCGACGGCCATGCCGATGGACGCCTTCCGGGAAGGTGACACCTTCGTCGTCGAAATGGACCTGCCCGGGGTGGACCCCGATTCGATCGACCTGGACGTCGAACGGAACGTGCTGACCGTGAAGGCCGAGCGCCGCTCCCACGCGGGCGAAGACGCGGAAGTCCTGATCACGGAACGGCCGACGGGTTCCTTCAGTCGTCAGATGTTCCTCGGTGAGACGCTGGACACCGAGCGCATCGACGCCTCCTACGACGCCGGAGTGCTGCGCCTGACCATTCCGGTCGCCGAGCAGGCCAAGCCGCGCAAGATCGCCATCAGTGGCGGAAACTCGCAGAGGCAGATCAGCGGCTGAACCCGGCGGGGCGGGGCCCGGACCGTGAACTCCGGCCCGGGCCGCCCCGCGAGCGGGTGCACGTCGACACCGACACGCACGAGAGAGGGCCGGCATGGTGATCAAGTGGGACGCGTTCTTGGCCGCCGTCCAGGAGCGGGGCCAGTACCCCTCGCGCCAGGAGGCCGAGCGGGCCACCCGTGTGGTGATCGCTCTCCTGGGTGCGCACGTCGTGGGCTCGGAGCGGGCCGAACTCGCCGCCCGGCTGCCGGAAACGTGCGCGCTCCTGCTGCTCAATCCGCTCCCGGCCGCCGAACCACTCGGGCCGGAGCGGTTCGTACGGGCGACAGCGGCGTGGATCGAGGGGGCCACGGAAGAGACCGCCAAGTGGGACGTCAGCGCCGTCCTCAGCGTCGTGGCCGACGCGGCGGGCGACGAACTGATGCGCCGTGTACTGCTCCAGCTTCCCCCCGGCTACGACCTCCTCTTCGGCCGCCCCGAGGTCACCTGAGCACCGGTGCGTCCGGCGGCGCAGGCCCGGCGGTCTGGCCGGGACCGCGCACAAGGTGCTGCGGCCCCGGCGAGGAGGCATTCTGAATACGGACATTCGTTTCGGATTCGCGCTATTAGGGCCATTCGCGCTCTTCGATTCTTGTGTTCATCGAATAAAAAGCAGAGAGAAGGTAGCCACAGCCATGCGGTGGAACGAACTCATACAGCAGGTACGCGTCTCGGGGCGGTACGCCACCGACGCCGAGGCGGAGCGCGTCCTGCGCACCGTGCTGACTGTGCTGGGCGCGCACATCACCGGCGACGAACGCCGTGCGCTGACGCGGTGCCTGCCGGTGGAAGCCGCCTGCATCCTCGCCCGCCAGACCCCGGCTGCCCAGGCTCTGACCGCACCCCAGTTCGTCGATGCCGTCGCCGCCAGACTCGGGGACCTCACGCCCCCGGCCGCCCGCTGGGGAGTCGGGTCCGTGCTCGGCGTCGTCGCGGACTGCGCGGGGGACGACCTCACCCGGCGCATCACCGCCCTCCTCCCCAGGGGTTACGCCCTCCTTTTCGGCCGCGCCGAACTGGCGCCGGCGGCCTGAGGGCCGGGCCCGTCCGCCGGGGATGCCTCTTTCGGACCCCTGCCGCGCCGACGCATACGGTCGTACGCTGACCGTATGACGGAGAAGGAACGTGTCACCATCACGATCCCGGCGGACAGCGCGGCCATGCTGAGGAAGCTCGCCCAGGAGAAGCGCATCGAGTCCGTGTCGGCGTACGTGACCGAAGCGGTCGAAGAGCGCCTGGGACGCGAGGAGCGCGCCCGGCGCATCATCGAGGGCTGGGCCGCCGAGGTCGAGCGGGCCAGCCCCAAGGAGTGGGCGAGAGCCCTGGAGTGGGCCCAGAGCTCGGACCGGCGCGGCAACAACGCGGGCGCGGCCGCGTGATCGGCGGGTACATCCTCGACGCCGGTGCGATCCGGCAGCTCGTCCTCGGCCGTCCCTTCATGGTGGCCCGGGTCGTGGTCTCGGTCGAGCAGATCCAGGTGCTCTACGTCCCCACGACGGTCCTGGCGGCCGGACTGATCGGCCACGACATCTCGCCCCGCCGCCGTGAGCAGGTCGACCTGGCGCTGGCCGCACCGGTCTTCGAGTTCCACGACCTCGACCGGCCTGCGGCCCTGGCCGTCGCCGACCTGGCGACCATGGCCCAGGTCGACCTCGCCACCGCCCACGCCGCCCACCTCGCCCTGCGGCGCCCGGGCTGGCCCGTCATCACCGACCGGCCCGCCGAACTGCACAAGATGAACCCGGGCATAGAGACGGTCGAGCTGCCGTAGACCGCGTGTACGCGGGGGGCGCCCCGCACGGCGGACGGGTGACTTTCCGGGTAGCGCAGAGCCATGTGGGTAGACGGGTGGCACATCCGCGGTGGCGCGCTGTACACCACCGGTTCCACTGGCGAGGAAAGGGCTGACCGTGGCGGGAGAAGACCTGGGGCGACTGCTCGAAGGGCTGCTGGGGAAAGGCGACGGAAGGGCGGACCTCCTCGGCTCCCTGCTCGGCTCGCTCAGCGGGAGCACGGCAGGGAGCGGCAACCCGCTGGACCGGCTGCTGGCGGTGTTCGGCGAACAAGGACTGGGGCACAAGGCCCACACATGGGTCGGAGCGGGTGGCAACGAGCCGATCGACGGCGCACAGCTCGCAGAGGTGCTGCCGCCGGGCACACTCCAGAAGGTGGCCCAGGAGGCGGGGGTGACCCCGGACGAGGCCGCCGATCAGCTCGCTCAGGTCCTGCCGGAGGTGGTGGACAAGCTGACACCGGGAGGCCAGCTCCCGCACGACACGTCGCTGGAGGACCTGATCAAGGCGCGGGCGGCCGGACGCTGAGCCTGCGGTGGACCGCACCGCGCGGTGCGGAACGGTCGTCGCGAGTGCCGGGGACCGAGGAGATCAGGGCCCCGGACGCGACGGCGTTCCCGTACTCAGGCGCGCGGCAGCGTCCGCAGGTGGTCGAGGAAGGCGCGTACGCCGGGGCGGCCCGGATCCTGCCGGGCCAGGATGCTGGCCGAGGTCTTCGGCGACCATCGACAGGGACGGCAGGGAACGGCGTCCGCCACCGAGCGCCTTCATGCCGAAGGCGACCGCCTCGTCGAACGCGCCCTGCCGGGCGGCGACGACACCCAGGGTGATCCGCGCCTCCGCGTTCCGCATCGGTGAGCGGTCCGTACCGTCGTGATCGACACCGGCCCGCAGCACCTGACGGGCGAGATTCTCGGCAAGCCGGTCCTCGCCGAGCTTGCGGTAGCAGTCCATCGAGTAGAAGTCCCACTTCGCGGGGTCGGCGGTGAAGTGATTCTCCGGGTTCTGCGGCAGGCCCAGCTCCTCAAGGAGACGGCGGCCGCGGTCAAGAGCGGTCTCGACCTGGCGCCGGTCGCCGATCCGCGCCCACGCCTTGGCCTTCTGCGCCCACAGCTGCACCTCGACGTCCGTGTGCGGCGCGGCTGCGATGCCCTCCTCCGAGGCCGCGATCACCTCACGCAGGTCTCCCCGGGTCAACGCGAACCAGGCACGCATCTCGTGCCCCCATCCGGCGATCCGGGGGTGGCCCGCCTCGCCCGCCAAGGACAGCGCGGCCCGCCGGGCGGCCTCGGCACCGTCCCAGGAGCCCGAGTCGTAGACCAGCGCGATCAGCAGCGCCAGCATCCCCGCCCGCACCAGGACCTCCCGGTGCTCGGACGCGGTCAGTCGCCGCGACCGCAGCACTCCGGAGAGCCGGCGCGACCAGGAACGGCCCTCCGACAGCAGGTGTTCGCCCGGCAGGCGGGCGTACTCCGAGCACAGCCGGTCGACCGTGAGGGCAAGGGCGTCGAGTGTGGCCCGGTCCACGTCATTCGCGTGCAGCCGCGCGATGACCTCAGCGGTGTCCGCCCCCGCGGCGGCCCGCGCCCCGGACCGGCTGCCACGGGGGCGCTCCGGAGGGAAGAAGGCGAGGGTCGGCGTACCGAACACCTGTGAGATCAGCGCCTTGTGGTCCCGGGGTTCGGTCGCGCCGGACTCCCACCGACGCCACTCCCGGGCCAGCGCCTGCGGCCCCGGAAGCGGATCGGGGGAGTGGGCGATCATCGCGCGGGCCGCGTCCAGCGGGCTCCAGCCACGGGCGGCGCGCTCGGACTCCATGCGCTGCGCCCATGCGGGGCGACCGTCGGACATTCCGAGCCCTCCTCCACCGCGGCCCTTTCCTGCCGAGTCTGGCACGCGGGTATCCCGCACGCAGAGGGGCGGAGAGGGAATTACTCGGAAGCGGCGCCGCCCTCCGGCTCCTGCCCCTCGCTCTCGTCCCGCTCGCCCTCTGCCTGGGAAGGGGTCGTCTGGCGCACGTTCTCGCGCTCCTCGTCTTCGCGTTCGCCCTCTGCCTGGGAAGGTGTCTGATCACTCATCGGGGTGGTCCTCACTGGCGAAGTGCCCGGTAGTCGTGGAAGCGGAGGTCATTCGGCCCTCTCGGCCGTTCACACGCCATTTTCGGCGCTCGGCGGCTTTCCGGCGATCCGGCGACAAGAGGCGCCCGAACGGGCCCCATGGAGCGGCCCGCAGGGGCGGCGGAAGGCAATGAGCGAGCCGGCGAGGCCGAACGGGCACTGGAACGTTTTCGTCGTCGCACTGCCTCCGTGTACCCACTACGGGCTCGACAGCCGTACCACCCTGTCGGTGACGAGCCCGGCAGCTGGCGGCGGAGAACGGCGGACGGAGCCGGATCCCTCAGCCGGCCGCGTTGTCGACGCGCAGCCGTACCTGACGCTCCAGGCGTTCAAGACTGTGGTCGAGTGCGTCATTCACGGCTTTCTCTCCGGGGTCGTGGTCCTCGTCGAAGAACGAAAGATGCACCGTCACCTCGGAGGCTCCGCTGCCCAGACCGGCCACTTGGAGCCACCCGGTGTAGCTTCCCTGGTCCCTGGTCCCCCACTCCAGCCGCATCTGGTCCTTCTGCGCGCGCAGCAGCGCCGAGGTGTCCTCGTCGGTGCGGTCCTCGTGGACGGTGACGGCGGGCAGTTCCTCGGCCCGCACATGCAGTGCCTCCGGCAACCACTGGTCCAGCTGGTCGACGTTGGCCGCCTGGTCGAAGATGTGCTCGGGCAGCGCCGGCATTGTGCGCGAACGTTCGTACTCAGTCATCACCACACCGTTCCTCGGCTCGAAACCGTTCGACGAACGGATGCCCGGCCTGCCGGACATGAAGCCGCGCAACCACAGAACCACCCGTTCGCCGGTCCCGGGCCGGATCATGGTCGAAGCCGGAGCGAGCCGAACGGAGCTCGAACGTGTCCAGTCCCCGCCCCGCGTCCCTTCCCGAGTCCCGCCCCCAGCCCCTTCCCACGGCTTCTCCCACGCCGCACCCCGTGGACGAATCCCGCCCGATCGGCAGGATCCTGCTCTTCGGCATCCAGCACGTCCTCGTCATGGCCGCGACCCCCATCTCGGCGATCTTCCTGATGAGCGCGACACTCCGTCTCGACCCCGGCCTGACCGTCGACCTGCTCTCGGCGGCCTTCCTGCTCTCCGGGGCCGGAACCCTCGTCCAGTCGCTGGGGCCGTGGAAGTTCGGCCCCCGGCTGCCGTTCGTCATACTGCCCGGCGGCGCCCCGCTCTCCTGGGGCGCGGGCTGGACCTGGCTGGAGCACGCGGGCCGGGGAGGCGCCGACGCCGTCGGGCTCGGCGCCCCGTACCGGCCGACAGCCGAAGGCGCCGCCGCCGAACTCCTGCTCGTCGACGTGATCGGACCGGAGATGCGGCTGTCCTGGGACCTGCCGTGGGAGCTGGTACGGCGCGGCAACCGCGACCAGATCACCGCGGTCTTCGTCGCCGGCCGGCTGCGTCTGTGGCGAGGGCAGCCGACGGACTGGGACGGCCCCGCGCTGGTGCGACGGGCCGCCGAACTGAGCCGGAAGGTGGTGGAGCGGGCCCCCGTGACCCGCGTCCACCCCACCTCCACGCGCGCACGCCGCGCCCGCGCGGAGCGGAGCGCGGCACAGTGAGTACGGAGACGGCGGCGATTCTCGCGGTGACGGTGGCCGTCGCGGCGTTCGTCCAGGGGAGCAGCGGTCTGGGCTTCGCACTGATCGTCGCGCCGGTGGCAGGACTGCTCGATCCCGGTCTGGTCCCGGTGTTCGTACTCGCGTCCATGATCCCGCTCAACCTGTACGTCGCGTGGCGCGAACGGGCCTCTCTCGACCTGCGCGGGGCCGGCTGGATCACCGCCGCGCGGCTGGCGGCCACACCGGGCGGACTCATGCTGCTGTGGGCCATCCCGGACCGCAGTCTCGGTCTGTTCGTCGGAGCGTCGACCGTGCTGGCGGCGGTGGTCAGCCTCGCCGCTCCGGCGTTCGCACCCGGCCGGCGCGCGTACGTCGCCGCCGGGGCCGTCACCGGACTCACGGAGACCGCGACCGGGGTCGGTGGCCCGCCCCTCGCTCTGGTCTACCAGCACCGCCCGCCGGCGGAGCTGCGGTCCACGGTCGCTGTGTGCTTCCTCGTCGGCGAAGTCGCCTCGCTCGCACTGCTGTTCGCGACCGGACAGGGCAGTCCGGCCCAACTGGGATGGACGGTACTGCTGTTGCCCGCGATCGCGGCGGGGGCCTGGCTGAGCCGGCTGGTGCACCACCGCTTCGACGCCCGGAGGATGCGCCTGTTCGTGCTGGTCTTCGCCCTCGTCTCCGGGGCGGTGCTCATGCTGCGCCGGTGACGCGCAGCGACGAGGCCCGGGGGACCACGCGCGGCGCGGGCACCGCCACCGCCGGCGCCGTGTCCGCCGCCGCGCCGCCCAGCCGGCCGAGCAGCAGCTCCACCGCGTCCGCGGCGGCCCGGCCCACGCAGGTCGACGGCGGTCAGCGGGGGTTCGCAGGTCCGGGCCCGCAGACCGTCGTACCGGGTGACGACCATGACGTCGTCCGGGATCCTGCGGCCGCTGTCCCGGATCGCCCGGACGGCGCCCACCGCGAAGGCGTCCACCAGCGCGCAGACCGAGTCGATCCCGGGGTGGGCGGCCAGCAGGGCGGCGCAGCGGTCGTACCCGGCCTGCTCACCGCCCTCCTCGGGAGCCGTCGCGACGAGCGGGTCCCACCCGTGTTCGGCGGCGAAGCGCTCGAACGCGGCGCGGGCGTCGACCGCGGAATGGCGGGCACCGGCGCCGATGATCAGTGCCGGACGGCGCGCTCCCTGCTCCCGGAGGTGCGTCAGAAGCAGCTCGGCGACGAATTCGCTCACGGGGCAGATCGACGTACGGGGCGTCGTCCTCGGGCGACACGGGCCGGCCGAGCGCGACGTACGGCAGGTGGCGCTCCCGCAACTGCGCCACGGCCATGTCGTTCTCGTCGGGCTCCACGACGATGGCGCCGTCGATGTCCAGGGAGTACAGCGCCGAACCCGACTGCACGGGCGGTACGAGCACGAGTGCGTAGTCGTGCACGAGCGCCCGCTCGGCGGCCGCGGCGGCGACCTCCATGTAGAAGCCGAGCCGGGACGGCCCTCCGGCCACCGCGAAGGGCATCGACGAGACGAGCGCGATGGCCTTCGCCTGCCCCCTCCGCAGCCGCTGCGCCCGCAGGTTCGGCCGGTAACCGAGGTCGGCGGCGATCTTCTTGATGCGCTCGCGGGTCCTCGGGTCGACCTTCCCGAGCCCGTTCAGGGCGTGCGAGACGGTCGTCCGCGACACTGCGGCGGCCTTGGCGACATCGGCGATCGTCGGCGGCCGTGTACCGGAACCGGAAGTGGGCATATGCCCGGACGCTCCTCGCTCTGACGGGTGACACGTGACAGCCACATCTTCGCCGACCGGCCCTTCACCGCACACATGTACATCGCACGGTCGCCGGCGGCCGGCCGGAGGGACGGACCGGAAGCCCGCGCCGGACCGCCCGGATTGCTCCATTGGACGGCAAACGGACACACGGCGGCGTGGTCCTGTGCGCGGATGAACAGCGGCCGGTCACGATGCCGTGCGGTGGAGGGCTTCACCTCCAGGTCCAGGCGGAGGACGGGAGAACTTGTGACGGCTGCACCGGGTGTCGCCACCCCGCGCGAACCGGTACCGGGCGGAGGCGGTCCGGAGCGGGGGAGGGGCCGGAGCCTCTTCCGGCTGTCGACGCCACGTGGGTGGCGGGGCTTTCCCTGCTGCCGCTCGGGCTGCTCACGGCGGCCTCGTGGCTGGGCCGTCACGTCCGTCCCAGCGCCGACGAGTGGTGCTTCCTGCCCAAAGTGCGCGACCTCGGTGTCTGGGGGATGGTCGAGAAGTTCTACCTCACCGACAACGGCCGGATCGGCAACGGCCTGCTCGTCGGGGCGTACGCGAAGTTCCCGGTCGCCGGCCACCAGTGGTTCGGCCTGATCAGCGGCGTCCTCATGCTGACCCTGCTGTGGGCCCTGACGGTCCAGGTGTTGCGCAGGGCCGGCCAGACGGTTCCCCGCGGCGTGCCGCTGTTCGTGGCGGCCATGGTCACGGCGGTCTTCCTCTTCGCCACCCCCAATACGTACAAGACGTTCTACTGGCCCGCCGCCTCCGTGTCGCACACCATCGCCCCCGTGCTGGCCTGTGCGGCGGCCATCCCGCTGCTGCGGGCGCGCAGCCGCCGGGGCAGGATCGCCGCCCTGGTCGTCGTGCTGGTGGCCGGGGTCTTCATGGGCACGCTCTCCGAAGAGACGTCGGTGGTCTGCCTGGTGGTGCTCTCGGGCGTCGTACTGCTCGGCCGCTGGATCTTCACCGAGCGGGCCAGGGCCACCGCCCGCTACTGGGCCCTGGCCGGCATGGCCGGAACCGTCATCGGCACGATCGTGCTGATGGTGTCCCCGGGAGGGCGCAGACGGCGCGAGCGGTTCGGCCTGGAGAGCGCCTCCATGCTCGCCCCGGAGTCGCTGATCGCGTCGCTGCGCGGGTACGTGCACATCCTGGAGACCGTCTTCACGACCTGGCAGTACGTCGGAGCGCTCGCGGCCGGGATGCTGCTGGGTCTGCTGGCACGGGGCCGCCGGGGACCTTCGCCGGTCCTGCTGCCGTGCCGGCCGCTCCTGTGGACGTTCTTCGGAGCCCTCGTCCTCCTCGTCTCGGGCTACCTCTGCACCGTCATCACCTACCCCGTCTTCGGCGCACGTGTGATGACCGCCCAGCGGACCTGGAACGACTACCTCCTGCTGTACGTCCTGCTCCTCGTGGGCGCCGGAGCCTTCCTGGGACGTGCCCTGCGCGTGCGGGAGCGGGTGCCGCGGCGGCGGCCGTTGCCGCGGTGGTGTGCGCCGCGGCCGTCCTGGGGCTGGCCGCCCCGCTCTACCAGCTGGGCCACGACATGCGCGTACGGGCGCAGAAGTGGGACCGCCAGGACCAGTACCTGCGCGCCGGGGCGGCGAAGGGCGCGAAGGTACTGCCGTACACACCGCTGTCGGTCGGCGGGATGCTGGAGCCGTTCGGCGGTCAGGGGCGCAACGTCTGGCCGGCCGGGTGCGTCGCCGACTACTACCACCTGGACCGGGTCACTTACTCGAATCGGCTTCCCTGACCTTCGGCCCCGGCGGCTCCCGCCGCGCCTGCGGCCCGGGGGACCGGGTGGCGGCAGCGCCGGAGGTGATGGCCCAGCGGGCGAGCAGGAACGACAACGGGGTGACGAGGACACCGGCGGCGACGGCCGAGATGTTCTCGTCCATGCCCAGCTTGCTCACGGCGACGTACAGCAGGATTCCGCTGCCCACGACATTGGCCACGCCCGACAGGGGATAGCGGACGAAGGCACGCCAGGTCGGTCTCGTACGAAGGGTGACGTACGAGTTGAGCAGGAACGATCCGACGATGCTCACCGCGTAGCCCACACCATGGGCGACCAGGTAGGGCAGCCAGATGTTCAGCGAGGCGTACACGGCGTAGTAGACGGCCGTGTTGACGAGGCCGACAGCGGCGAAGGAGGCGAACTGACGCAGCGCCGGAGCGGTCATGCCTCCGGCCGCGCCCGTCCCGCGGGCTCCAGCGAGAGGCCGGAGGGAAGCGCTGCGGAGGACTCGTCCGTTTCACGGACCACGTAGTGCGGTCGGTGCTTCGTCTCGTCGTAGATGCGCCCCACGTACTCCCCGATGACGCCGAGAGTGGCCAGCTGGACTCCGCTGAGTGCGACGACCGCGGTGATCAGCGTCGCGTAACCGGGCGTTTCGACACCGTCCAGTACGGCGTTCGCGATGATCCACAGCGCGTAGACGAGCGCGGACAGAAAGAGCCAGAGCCCGGTGTGGATCGCCAGGCGCAGCGGACGGCTGTTGAAGGAGAGCAGCCCGTCGATGCCGTAGTTCAGCAGATGCCGGCCGCTCCACTTGGACTGCCCGGCGGCCCGCTGGACGTTCTCGTACGTGAAGCTGACCGTGTCGAAACCGATCCAGGAGAAGAGCCCCTTGGAGAAGCGATTGCTTTCGGGGAGCGACAGGAGGGAATCGACCGCACGACGCGACAGGAGCCTGAAGTCGCCCGCCCCGTTCACGATCTCGACGTTCATGCAGCGCCGTACGAGGCGGTAGTAGGCGCGGCAGAGCGCGGTCCGCAGAGCCCCTTCGTGCGTACGGTCGCGCTGGGCGATGACCTGGTCGTACCCGTGCTGGTGCAGTTCCAGCATGCGGGGGACGAACTCGGGAGGATGCTGGAGATCGGCGTCCATGAGGACGACCGCGGCGCCCCGGGACATGCGCATACCGGCGAGCATGGCGGATTCCTTGCCGAAGTTCCGGCTGAAGGAGGTGTAACGCACCCGGGAATCCGCTCCCGCGAGCTCTCTCAGCAGCGCTGTGGTCCGGTCCGTGCTGCCGTCGTCGACGTAGCAGATCTCGAAGGTCGCTCCGACCGGTTCGAGAGCGGTGACCAGGGTCTCGTGAAAGACCTCAAGCACCTCGCTCTCGTTGAAGCACGGCACGACGATCGAAACTTGGACCATTGTCATTCCACTCCATGCACTGTGAACCGGGTTCACACGTCCCGGTACCTGCGCTGTCGTCTCCAGTGGAACGCGGCGGCGGGCCGACGGCCGTCTCAGGTACGCCACGCGGGTGACGAGGGACGCAGGGAGCGACGGAGCGGTCGCGCGCACGCCGGAACGAGCCCCACGGGAACAGCGGGACAGGAAGGGAAACAGGAGGGAAAGCAGGAGCGGAGGACGGGCGGGAGCCGCTCAGCCGCCGAGTTCCGTGACAGTCGCGTCCAGCGTGCTCGCCAGCGCGGCGATGTCCTGGTCGGACGGCGTACGGGAGCCGATGCGCCGGGCGAGATCGTCGGCCGAGGCAACCTCCAGGGCGCCCCGGTAGCGATCGGTGCCCAGTTCGGCCGCGGGGACCACCTGTGCCCGGCCCTGGAGAACGACCAGTGTCGGGTTGTCCGCACGCGGGCGCAGGAGATCCCGGACGTGTTCCTCAGTGATCACAAAGACCGCCTTTCCGGTTTCCCTGGGTCACCTGGGGCGCTTGCGGTCGGCGGGGGTGTCGGTGGCACTGCCCTCGGCGGAGCGCTGCACGCCCTTCTCGCCGGACGATTCCACGCCCTCGAGGGATTCGCCGTCGGCTGTTCCGCCCTTCGTGGGGTAGCCCTCGTGCGCGCTCGCCGTTCCGGGTACGACCCGCTCCTGCGCCTGGCGCTCCGCGCCGGAGTGGCGCCCGGCCCCAGGTCCCTGCGTGGCTGGTCCTCACGGTCCGGATTCCGGGATTCCTTCTCGCTCATCGCGTACACCTCACTCCTCGGTGCCGACGGCCGCTTCTGTTCTGTGGGCCGCCGGTGGTTAGGGGTACCCCCGTGGCGGACGCGATAACGCCGCACGTGTGCCGGCGAAGGCCGGTTCGGACCGGGGTGAGCCCGGGTGCGCCGACTTCGGTGACGCACGAGGCGGCGACCAGGTCCGGAGCCTCGCCGGCCAGGTGCTTGTACGCCGTGCAGGAGCCGTGGCGTTCCCGCTCCCGGCGATCCGCAGCTGCCGGGCAGTGGGTCCCCGGAGGCGACGCCCGGTATGAACGGATTCTCCGTGACCTTTCCGGCGTCCGGCTCGGTGGCGCTCGCCGCGCCCACGGCCGGCAGATCAGTGGCGAAGGCAAGTGCGGCGGCGGCAGCGGTGGGGGTGAGGAAACGGTGGCGGGTGTGCCGGACGGCGGTGCGCAGTTCGGGCTGATGACTCTTCATAGGGGGTGTCATGTGCCCGTTCTGCGATTTTTTTGATCACTGCATCCGAGCGGTGCGGTCACCCGTACCCGCCGCCGCGATTCTCCACGGCCGGCGGGTACGGTCCGGCCGGTGGTCCGGCCGCGCCCGTCCGTCAGGTGCTGTTGGTCGCGTCGGGCTCCTTCTGGCGGCGCAGCAGAGCCGAAGAGGAGATGACCGCGCCGAACGCGGCGAAGGACACCGCCGCGGCGTCCGCCCACGCGAAGGACTCGCCCAGACTGCTCTCCAGCAGGTCCATGGTCCCGATGCTGGCCAGCACGTGCAGGGCGACGATGCCGATCGCGGTCGCGGCGCTTGCAGCCCAGACACGCGCCGTGTCCCGGACGGCCAGCCACATGCCGAGCGCCAGGCAGAACACGGTGACGGCGACGGACAGCGCGTCCGCGTACCCGCCGGAGCGCAGATGAGCGAAGTCCGTCGGCAGGTGGATGAGGCCGCAGGCGAACAGCGCGAGGGCCGCGGACCACCGCAGTACGGAACGGGGGGCCGGCGAGGTGTCGTCGTGCTGTTGTCCGGCCGTGAGCAGGTCGCCGACGACCGGGACGGCGCCCCGAGGAGCGTTCGTGGGCCACCTCGGACTGCTGTCCGGCCGTTCGGCGGGCGGCGCGGCGGCCTTGTCGCCGGTGGTACGGCCGTCCGGTGTCTTCTCGCCGCCCGGAGCGGTCCGGTCCTCGTGGGCGGCGGCACCGGCCGGGTGCGGTGGTCGCCGTCGTCGGCGGCGCCATGCTCACCAGCTGCGCCACGTCCTCGATCGGCCTGCCGACGCCGCGGCGCGCAGCGTTGTGCCGGCCTCGTCGACCTCGTGCGGATGCTCGTTCAACAGGGCGACCAGCTGCCGGACTTCGTCCAGGGGGCGGGCCACGGCGGCTGCGCGCAGTGCCTCGTCCCCGGGGCTGGGAACGGCTCCGGTCCGATTGAGCAGACTCACCAGCGCGGCGACCTCGTCCAGCGGCCGGTACGTGGCTGCCGTCCAGAGCAGGGTGCGTATGGGCTCGTCGCCCGCCTCCTGGAGCGTGTCCGGTGTTGCGGCCCCCGCAGCGGCCGCCTCCTGGATCGGGTCCGGTGCCGCGGCCTCCGCGGCGGCCGCGTAGGCGGAGGCCATGTACGCGGCGGCTGCGTCGGGTGGCTTCGAGCGGTCGTCGTTGTCCGCAGTGGAGGGAATTGTCGGGTCGGTTGTCATGGCGCGGCTCCGTTCGCCGAACTTCCGGTGGCACACACCGTTCCGGTTGTCGTGCGCCACCACGGCGCACGCTTCGCTCCATCCAATAGGCATTTCGGGCTATTGCGCCATTCGAGAAGGGCCGAAGAGGGGTTCCGGAACCGGAACCGCCGGCCCACCGATGGCCGCCGGAACCGTCACGTGACGGAAGCGCCCTGGTCCTCCGTGTCGACCCTGGGCAGGAGCAGCCCGCCCCAGGTGACCGTCACCGCGCCGACCCCTCCGGGACCAGCCGCCATCCGGTGCGTACGCGGTCGCCGGGCACCAGGATTCCGGGAGCCACGCCGACCAGCGCCTCGCCCGGCGTGAGGGAGGGCTGGAAGGCCGGCAGGGGGCTGGATCAGTGAGCGTGGCCGCAGTGCCACCACGCGAAAGGGCCCCGGTCATCTCCGCTGTTCCGGCGGGTGGTCCAGCGGGCCGGGCGGGGCCGGTCCAGGACCTGGCGCGTTGTCTCACCCGTGTGGCCGAGAGGCGGGCGCGGCCGCCGCTACCTGCGGGGCAGTGCGATCCGCAGCGTCTGCTCGTTCTCCGGGGCGAGGAGCTGCGCGAGGGCGCGCTGGGCGTGGCGTCCGGCGGGCACCGCAGGCCCCACGGCGGGGGGCCGGGGCCGGCGGCGCGAGCGGCGGCACCCGCTCCGCCGAGGGAGACCTCGGCGCCGTTCTGCCGCGTGCCCCAGCCGGTGCGGGCACACGTGGCGATGCCGTACCAGCGCATCCAGCGCAGCGGCCGTCCAGGCCAGCACGATCGCCGCGGGCATCATCAGCCACGTCAGCGCGCGCGAGCGGATGCGCTCGTCGCTGCGGATCACGCCCAGGTAGCGCAGCCCCTGGGCCCAGCCGATGATGAACGGCACCCACAGCATCGTGACCGGCGGCAGGTGGTCGAAAGCGACCGGCTCGACGACCAGCAGCCAGACGGTGACCATCTGCGTGAGGAACATCTGGAACCAGCGCAGCAGATGAAGCCAGAACGCCGGACGGGCCATCGACAGGTAGCGCATACGCCACACCGACCGGATGGTGGAGCCCCGCATCCACCGCAGGTACATGCGGGAGAAATGACTCCACTTCTCGGGCATGGCGGTGAACACGATCGCCGACGGCTGTTGCACCGTCAGTCCGCGTTCCTGCGCGTACAGCGTCATCAGGGAATCGTCGGAGAACATCACGGGACGGCCCATGAACGTCTCGTTCAGGTAGCTGTCGAGGTTGTCGCGGATCACCGGTGCCCGGTAGGCGGCCAGCGGGCCGGAGTTGACCATGACGGCGCCGACGGCGGACTGGCCCGAGCGGTCGACCAGCTGGCTGGTCACGAACCACAGGTCGGTGACGCGGGTGAGCAGGTTCGCCCGGTTGTTGGTGGCGATCACGATCCCGGCGACGGACTGGACACGGGGCCGGGAGAACGGGATCAGCACTTCCTCGACGGCGTTCGGCGCGAGGCACGAGTCGGAGTCGACGGTGATGTAGATGTCCGCCTCGGGGCTCACCCGCACGCCGTGCGCCTGCGCGTGGCGTTTCCCGGCGTTGGGGACCCGTTGCCAGGTGAAGGCGACACCGGCCTCGGGCGCTGCCCGGTTCCACCAGGCGCGGACCTCCGCGTAGTCCGAGGAGGTACTGCCGTCGTCGACGATGTGCACGGAGTCGGGCCTGCGGGTCTGGGCGAGGAAGGACTCCAGGCCGAGCTTGAGGTAGCCGGGGTCCTCGTTGTAGACGGGCATGAGGATCGCGACGTGCAGGCCCGAGAGCTGCCGTGCGCCGCGGGCGGAGAGCCGGCGGGGGCGTTCCAGGTGGTACATGAGCGTCTGCACCATGAACACGACGAACAGAGCGGTCCATACGAGCGACAGACGGCCGGTGGTGGTGGAGTCGTACGCGGACGCGACGAGTGCGTGGTGCGCGGTCCATACGGCGGCCATGGCCAGGACGACGATGGCCATGAAAATGGTGCCCGACCGGTGCTGGC
Organism: Streptomyces altiplanensis; assembly: GCA_003719395.1. GTDB lineage: Bacteria > Actinomycetota > Actinomycetes > Streptomycetales > Streptomycetaceae > Streptomyces > Streptomyces altiplanensis. The sequence goes on along the minus strand of RHMC01000002.1, from coordinate 120,625 downwards.
GGGCAGCCAGCACGGCGTTCTGCGGCGGCGGCCGGTCACCTCTCGCCCACACCGCGCCCGGGCCGGAACTTCAGGCGGAGCAGGACCACGCCCGTGATGACGAGTACGGCCGCGGCGAGAACCATCCAGCCGCCTATGTAGTAGGCGGTGCCGCCGATGACGACCGTGCCGATGCCGGTCTGGGCAAGCTGCCCGTTGTCGGACATGAAGTCCCCCCATGGAATGACGGTTGTTGAGGCTGTGAATGCACCAGGTTGACGGGCCGGACGGTGTGCGAGTTGTACGACCAAGCGCATGTTGCGCTTCACGTGTGACGCACGGTGATGCGTTGGGCGTAGATCGTCTACGCCGTACCCTCAGGACGAGGCCGCTCGTGCACGAGCCGAACTCCTCGCGCGCGCCGAGGACTTGGCATGCCGTGAACCACCTGCCCGACAGCGGTCGCTCGGCTGGGGTACGGTGCCCGGCATGGGAACGTACTCGAACCGCCGTACAGGGGAGCTCCGCCACAGCGGCCCCCGCGGTGAGTGCGCGCCCCGCGGTCACAGCTTTCTGCGCCGCCGCGGCCGGGTGGGATCCCCGCCGGCCCGTTTCTGTCGCTGAGCGTCGCGCCCGTCTGACGCCGGCCCGCTTCGCGCCCGTCCGCCTCTTCGGCGTCGCCTTTCTCCGTGTTCTCCGTGTTCTCAGTGTTCTTCACCCTGCCCGTTGTGCCTGCCGTCGTTGCCGGCGGCGGTCCGCACTCCTGCCGGCCCGACTTCCAGAGGAGACCCATGACCAGCACCTCCGCAACAGCCGTAACAGCCGCAGCACCCGGCCCCGCCCCCTCCGTACTGCGTGAGCACCGCATCCCCGCCGGCGGCATGTACGAAGGCCCCCGTGAGTTGTGGCGGGTTCCGGAAGGATGGGCGGACCGTCCGTACGAGCTCTTCGGACTCGTTCCGCAGGGGCGCACCATCGGCGCCGAGATCCGCGGCCTCGACCTGTCCGCTCCGCTGTCACCAGCAGTGCGTGACGAGCTCGATCGCGCCCTGCTGGAGTGGAAGGTGCTGTTCTTCCGCAAGCAGCACCTGTCCTCCGAGGCACAGCGCGCGTTCGCCCGCCACTGGGGTGAGTTGGAGACCAATCCGCTGCTCGCCACCGGCGCGCCCCGGACGTGGTCCGCTTCGACCGCACCGCGGTACCCACGTTCGAGAACGTCTGGCACACGGACGTGACGTTCCGCGAGCGGCCCGCGATGGGTGCGGTGCTGCACCTGCGCGAGGTGCCGCCGGCGGGCGGCGACACCATGTGGGCCGACATGGCGGCCGCGTACGACAACCTGCCGCAGGAGGTGAAGGACCGCATCGACGGTGCCCGCGCCGTCCACGACTTCGTCCCGGGCTTCGCCCGCTTCTCGCCCGTCGCCCGGCTGGCACCGTTGCAGGACCTGTTCCCGCCGGTCGAGCACCCTGTGGTGCGGCGTCACCCGGAGACGGGCCGGCGGATGCTGTTCGTCAACGTCTCCTTCACCACCCGGATCGTGGGGCTGGAGCGCGAGGAGAGCGACCGGCTGCTGCGGCTGCTGTTCCAGCAGGCCCATGTGCCCGAGTTCCAGGTGCGGTTCCGCTGGGAGGCGGGCGACATCGCCTTCTGGGACAACCGCGCGACCCAGCACTACGCGGTCAACGACTACGGTCCGCACCGCCGGGTCGCCGAGCGCGTCGCCATCACGGGCGACCGGCCGTTCTGACCGCGGACCGGCAGGCGGGACGGCAGCGCTGCCGCCCCGCCCACCGCCCCCGCGCACTCAGGGCTGGGGCGGCCGGTCCTGGCCGCGGCCCGGGTCTCCGCCGAACTCGTCCCTGAGCTTCTCCTGGGCGGTGTCGACGTGGCCGCTGTACTTGCCCTGGGTCCTGTCGTCGACGGCGTCGCCCGCCTTGTCGATGCCCTTTCCTGTCTGGGCCTCGTGGCCCTTCAGCTTCTGCTTGAGCTTGTCCATCATCGACATGGGTCAGCCTCCTCGCTGTGTAGCCCCCACCCCTCCAGGGTCTCCGTACCCCGCGCGGTCCGCATCTGCGTGGTCCCGGCGCGGGCCAGCCAGCCCCGTGCGCGCAGCTGCGCGACGAGGTCGTACGACTCGTCCAGCGCCGCCCGCTCCCGCTCCACCGGATCGACCGGCCGCCCCGCTGCCGTCATCCCGCGCGCGCTCGCGGAGAGGTCCGGGTGGAGGGTGCCGGCGGCGGCGAGCAGGGCCGCCCCGAACGCGGTTTCGGCCCGCTCGGCGACGCGCAGCGGTCTGCCCAGGACCGTGGCGCGGATCCGGGTCCACAGGTCGCTGCGGCTGCCGCCGCCCGCCGCGTGCAGGGGGCCCCGCACCTCGACGCCCAGCGCTGGACGTGTTCCAGGGCGAGGCGCTCCAGAAAGGCCACGCCCTCCAGCGCCGCCCGGTGCCGGTCCGCCTCGTCCTGCGGCGTACCGGTGCGAAAACCGCGCGCCTCGCCGCAGACGAACGGGAACCGCTCGCCCTCACGGCGCAGCGGGTACTCCAGGTACGAAGCCGGACCACGGGCGTCCGCCGCCGCGTCCAGGCCGGGCAGGCGGGCCGGGTCCACGCCGGGCGAGCGCCTCGCCACCGGTGTTCGAGGCGCCGCCCGGCAGCCACCAGCCGTCGGGGTGGCGATGGCTGTAGAGGGCGCCCGCCGGGTCGGTGACCAGCTCCCGGGTGACGCCCTTGAGGACGTACGTCGTCCCCAGTACGCCCACGAACTGTCCCGGCTCCACGGCGCCCGTGGCGATCTGGCCCGCGCATCCGTCCGTCATGCCGAGGCGGACCCGGCAGCCGACGGGCAGGCCGGCTCGGCCGCCGCCCGCGCCGAGACCGTGCCGGCCTCCGTGCCGGGGGCCCGCACGGCGGGCAGGAGGCCGGAGGAGACACCGAAGGCGTCGAACACCTCGGTGGCCCACTCGCCCGCGCGCGGGTCGTAGCCGGTCTTGAGCGCGTGACTCCAGTCGGTGGCCACCGGGTGCCCGGTCAGCCGGTGGCCGAGCAGGTCCGGGGTGTGCAGGAGGAGCCGGCCGGGGCGGGAGCGGTTCGCGTACCAGACGAGCTTTCCGAGCGCGGCCGTCGGGCCGACGGTCAGGCCCAGGGCCCGCCACCGCGGCGCGCCCAGCCCCTGCGCCTTGGCGTTGAGGCCGGCGGCCGCCGGTCGACGTACATCAGGGCCGGGCCTACGGGCTCCCCGTCCGCGTCCGCCAGGACCAGCGTCCCGGAGGTGGCGGACACGGCGACCGCCAGGACCTCCCGGCCGCCGCCGGGCAGCGCGGCCGTGGCCTGCCGCGAGGGCGGCGGCGGCGCGGGCCACCAGGCGCGGGCGTCCTGCTCGCTGTGGCCGCCCGCGCCGCGTACCGGCTGGGGCAGCGGAGCCCGCCCCCTCGGCGAGGACCTGCCCCCGGGCGTCGGCGCACACCACTCTCACCGCGGCGGTGGCCACATCGATGCCGGCCACGACGGGGGCGGGGGAGCGGGGTGCGTCGGCGGTGCTGCTCATGGGCGGGCCGGTCCTTTCGGGTACGCGTGCATGCGTGGTACGCGGGTGCGGGGTCAGGTGGTGGCGCGGGCGGCGACCGGTTCGGCGGCGGCCTCCTGGAGGGACTTGCCCTGCACGATGGCCTCCTCCGACGCCCTCGGCAGCTTCAGGAAGAGCGTCAGCACGGCGGCGACGACGTACAGGCCGGCGAAGATCAGTACGACGCCGTCCCGGCCCAGCGGGCCGAGGAACAGCGAGACGATCGCGGGCCCCACGAAGGCCGCGCCGCCCGCGCCGAGGTTGAGGAGCGCCATCGCGCCGCCCTTGTTCTCGGGGGCCAGGGACGGCATCAGCGCGGAGATCGGTACGAACCCGGCGAGCGTGGCGCCGTACACCATGCCGACACCGACCGCGACCCAGTAGTTGTCGGTCAGCAGCTTGGGCACGAAGTACAGGGCGAGGACGCTCAGCGCGCAGCCGACCGCGCCGAACCAGCCGATGGTGGTGCGCCAGCCGATCCGGTCGCTGACCACTCCGAAGAGCAGGTTGAAGAAGATGTTGGTGGCGAACATGATCGACAGCAGGCGCAGCCAGTCGCCGTCGGTGAAGCCCATCTCGTCGGTGAAGAACGCCGGGAGGATCACCCAGAGGCCGAACTGCGGAGCGGTGTTGATGACGCGCACGACGCAGCCGACGGCGACTTTCGGGTTGCTCCAGGCGATGGACAGGCTGCGGGCCAGCGACTGGACCGGCTTCACCCCGGGCGGCGCGAGCCGGGAGTACCCGGTCCTCTCGCGTACGCCGAGGAGGCAGAAGGCGCCGCCGATCGCGATCAGGGCGAGCGCGACCCACAGCGTGCCGAACTTCCCGAAGAGCGGGTTGGTGACGGACGCGGTGAGCGAGCCGAGGGTGGGCAGTCCGCCGGTGAAGGCGAAGTAGAACCAGCCGACGGCCGCGCCGAGCCGGGCCACCGGGGCGGTGGCCGTGACCCACACGAGGAACGAGAAGGCGAAGAGCGGATAGCCGAAGCCGCGCAGGCCGTAGAAGACCAGCATCAGCGCGTAGTTGTCCTGGGCGGCGCCGAGGGCGAGGAAGAGGATGTCGAAGACGATCCAGATGGCGAGTCCCAGCTGCATCACCCGCCGCGGGCCCCACAGTTCGGACAGGGCGCCCGACAGCCAGGAGGCGAGCATGACCGTGACGCCGTACGCCGTGATCACATAGCTCGCCCGGACCTCGCTGCCGGCGCCGTTGCCCTCGATGAACGGTGCGATGAAGCCGGATTCGACCCCGTCGCCGATCATGAAGATCAGGACGCCGACGAAGCCGAAGAGGAGAGGCCGGGGGATGCCGATGCGGTCCCAGACCGTCTCCGTGCGCCGTACGGCGGGCGGGGTGCGTCCGGCGGACGCGGCCGTGCTGCTCATTGCTCGTGCCTCCACAGTGAGGTGCCGATGGGCCCGCGGACGTACAGCCGCGACGGGAATGCATCATGACCTCTGTGAAATTAACACGCAATACTTTAAGAAGCCTTGTTGTCAGCCGGTGGGCGCGACTCGGACGTCCGTACGTTCCCTCAGTGCGGCCAGCAGGTCCCCGTCCACCCCGTCGTCCACCACCAGATGGTGGAAGTCGTCGAGCGGGCCGAGCCGGTGCAGCGCGGTCCTGGCCAGCTTCGTGCGGTCCATCAGCAGCACCTTGCGGGTGCCCGAGGCCAGCATGGCCCGCTTGACCAGCACCACGTCCTGCTCCTGGTGGTACGTCATCCGGGCGTCCATCGCCGAGGTGGAGACCAGCACCATGTCCACCGAGAGCGCCTCTATGGCCTCCAGGCAGGGCACGCCCAGGAAGGAGTCGTGGGGGTGCGAATACTCCCCGCCCAGCGAGATCAGGCGTATGTCCTCCCGGCCGACGAACAGGTCGATGACCCGCCGGGCATTGGTCACCACGGTCAGCGGGGCGTGGTCCACCAGCAGCCGGGCCAGCGCGAGCGCGGTCGTGGAGTCGTCCAGCATCACCGACATGCCCGGCTCGACCAGGTCGGCGGCGGTCCTCGCGATGGCCTCCTTCTCGGCCGTGTTGACGCCGAGCCGGTAGTCGAGATTCGACTCGAAGACCGTCGACGGCAGCGCGGAGACCCCGCCCCGGAAGCGGCGCAGCACCCCGCGCCTGGCCAGCTCGTCCAGGTCCCGGTGGACCGTCATCAGGCTCACGCGGGTGAGCTCCGCGAGCTCGGCCCCGCTCGCCGTCCCGTGTTCCAGTACGTGCTCGGTGATGATCTGCCTGCGGGCTTCCGCGCCGGTCGTCGTCATGTGCCCAAGTTTCGCGTACCGCCGGGCAGGGGCGCCCAGGTGGGGACGTTGAGCGACCGCAGGGCGGTGTGGGTGTCCGTCACCTCGATCTCGGTGACGCCGCGTTGTCCAGCCGGGGGAACACCAGGCGGTAGCGGCCGACCGGGATGGAGAGCATCGCGCACAGCGCCATGCGCAGCAGCGTGTTGTGCGCCACCACCAGGACCGTGCCGCCCGGGTGCTTGCGCGCGAGGCCGCGCAGCGCGACCGAGGCGCGGGCCGCGGCCTCGGACGGCGGCTCCGATCCGGCGAAGGCGCCGCGCTCGCCGTCCTCGAGGAAGCGCCGTACGGCCTCGGGATCCTCGGCTGCCATCTCCGCGATGGTGCGGCCCTCCCCCCAGCCGAAGTCCACTCTCGCGCAGCCCCTCGACGACCTCCGGCTCCACGCCGAGAACCTCGGCGGCCGGCCGGGCGGTCAGCCGGGCCCGGCTGACGGCGAACAGGCCACGGCGTCGACGCCGCGCCGCTTCGCCCAGCCCCCGAGCTCCTCCGCCTGCCGCAGCCCCTTCTCGGTCAGCGCGACGTCGGAGATGCCGGCGTACCGGTTCTCCGCGTGCCATTCGGTCTCTCCGTGCCGTACGAGCAGCAGCCGGGACGTCATCGAAATCTCTCCCTCGCGAGCGGCCGACGCGGACCGGGGCCGTGCCGGTGGTGCATTGCTTCTTCAAAGCAATGATGTTAAATCTATCAGCGCCAGTGTTAGTGGCGTTGTGGCACTGCTGGAGCCCGGCGCCACCGCGACCCCCGAGAAGGGCCCGCCCCATGCGCATCCTCGCCGCCGGCGATCATTTCGTACGCCCCGACCTCCTGTGCACCGCCCTGCGCGAAGAGCTCGGATCCGCCCCGGAGATCACCGAACTCACCCTGCCCTGGCCGCACGAACCCTTCGGCCCGGTCGGTGACGTCCAGGAGGCGAGCGGCACGGAGGAACAGATGGCCGAGGCGCTGGACGGCGCCGAGATCTGCGTGACCCAGATGGCGCCGTTCACCGAGAAGGTCTTCACGGCCTGCCCGGACCTGCGCATGGTCGCCGTCTCCCGCGGCGGCCCGGTCAACGTCGACCTCGCCGCCGCCACCCGCCACGGCGTCGCCGTCTCCTTCGCCCCCGGCCGCAACGCCCCCCGCCGCCGCCAGTTCGCCATCGGCCTGATGCTCCAGGAATGCGCCGCATCACCACCGCCGACGCCGAACTCAAGCGCGGAAAGTGGCGCGGCGACTTCTACGCGTACGACGAGGGGGGCATCGAGCTCGACGGCGCCACCGTCGGGCTCGTCGGCTACGGCGCCATCGGCCGCATCGTCGCCCGCGTCCTGCGCGCCTTCGGCTCCCACGTCCTGGTCGCCGACCCCTACACCGACCCGGCGGCCGCCGCGCGGAGGGCGTGGAACCGGTCGAGCTCGACGAACTCCTGCGCCGCAGCAGCGTGGAGAGCCTGCACGCCCGCCTCACCCCCGAGACCCACCACCTCATCGACGCCACCAAGCTCGGCCTGCTCCCCGAAGGCGCGGTGCTGGTCAACTCCGCCCGCGGCGGCCTCCTCGACTACGCCCCACTGCCGGAGCTGCTGAGGAGTGGCCGCCTCGGCGCTCTCGCCCTCGACGTGCACGACATCGAACCGCCGCCCGCCGACTGGCCGTTGCACGACGCCCCGAACGTCGTCACCGCCCCGCACCTGGCCGGCGCCACCCGGCAGACCGCGCACCGCGCCGCCGCCATCACCGCCGCCGAGGCCGGCCGCTTCGTACGCGGAGAGAAGCTCGCCCACCCGGCCAATCCCGAGGTCCAGGAGGCCGCGCGCCCATGAGCGTGATCATCGGCGTCGACATCGGCACCTCCGTCACCAAAGCCGTCGCCTTCGACGGCGAAAACACCCCACTGGCCTCGGCCGCCCGCCGCAGCAGCGTGGTGCGCCTGCCCTGGCCGGCCGCGTCGAGCAGGACCTCGACGACGTCGTCCGTACGGTCGCCGAAGTCGTACGGGAAACCACCGCCGCACTCGCCGGACCACCCGCCGCGCTCGCCCTCACCGGCCAGGGCGACGGGCTGTGGCTGCGCGACGCGGACGGCCGCGCGGTCCGGCCCGCCATCTCCTGGATGGACGGCCGCGCCTCGGACCTCGTCGCCGCGCTGCTGGAGAACGGCACGGTCCAGGAGGTGTACGGGCACACCGGCTCCGGCATGTTCCCCGGCTGCCACGCCCCGCTCCTCGCCCACCTTCAGGAACACGAGCCGCAGACCCTCCGTCGCGCGGCCACCGCCGGTTACTGCGTGGACGCCGTCGCCCAGCGCCTCACCGGCCGCGTCAGCGTGGACGCCTCCGACGCGACCCTGCCCTTCCTCGACCCGGTGAGCCGCACGTACGCGCCCAAGGCGCTCGCCGCCTGCGGACTGGAGGCCCAGGCGCACCTGCTGCCCGCCCCCGCCGCGCCCGGAACCGTCCTGGCCCTCGACGCCCACGGCGCCGGCCTGCTGGGGCTGCCGCCGGACTGCCCCTCACCGCGGGGCCGTACGACCTGCCAGCCTGCGCGATAGGCAGCGGCGTACGCGACGTGGGCGACGGACTGCTGATCGTCGGCACCACCCTCGCCTGCCAGGTCCTGGGGACCGCCCCGCGTCCGGACGGACGGCTCCGCCGAACCGGCCGGCATGTGGCTGTGCACCCCGGATCCCGGCCGCTGGCTGCGGGCGATGCCCGCGATGGTCGGCACCGCCGCCCTCGAATGGTTCCTCGCCCTCACCGGCGCCACCACGGCCGACCTCGACCGACTGCTCGCCGACAGCCCGCCGGGCGCGAAGGGCGTCACCGCGCTGCCGTTCCTCTCCGACGCGGGCGAGCGCGCCCCCTTCGTGGACCCGGCGGCCAGGGGCCGCTTCGACGGACTCACGCTCGCGCACACCCGCGCCGACGCCGTACGTGCCATGTGCGAGGCCATCGGTTACGCCGCCCGCCACTGCCTGGAGGCCGCCGGTCTCACCGGCACCCTCGCGGCCTGCGGCGGCGGCACCCGCTCCGGCCCGTGGGCGCGGCTCTTCGCCGACATCCTGGGGCGTCCGGTCCGCATCCCGCAGGAGAACGAGGTGGGCGCGCTCGGCGCCGTACGGGTGGCACGCCGCTTCCTCGGTGAAGGCCCGGAGAGGAAGCCGCAGTCGTTTCGCACCGTGGAGCCGCGCCGGGCGTCACGCGCGGTGTACGAGGACGGCTACGCCGCCTACCGCTCCGCGCTCGACGGGGCACGCGCCCAGTGGGGCGAGGCGGTCCCGCACGCGCACCGGCCCGGGGTCCGGCCGGCCCGGTGACCGGGAATCCCGTCACCGTCACGCTCCCGGCGGGCGTCCGGCCCCGCCACTTGCGCCTGACGGGCACCGCCGGCACGGGCGGCCCGCCGTCCGGATCGGCGGGAGGGAGGCGTACGCGCTGATGCCCTGACCCGCGGGTCCGAGCGGTCGCACTGCGCCTTGGACAGGGCGGCGGCGCGGGCTTCGCGGACCGGGGCTCCCGCCCGGTGGTGACGGCGAACGGCTGTCCCGCAGGAACTGGGCGAGCCGGTCGAGGAAGACGCGCTGGCCGGTCACGAGCCGGTCGTGGGCGCTTTCGGGCGTGCACCATGCGGCCCGGTCGATCTCGGGGAACTCGCGCCGGACACCGGACCCTCTCGGCCACTCCATGGTGAACGTCCCGAAGACCGCCAGGGCGGGGTCGAGATCCGCCTCGATCGCCCAGACCGTGACGATCTTGCCGCTCGCCTGGCGGGACTCTCCGAGCGGCACCAGTTCGCCGTCGGGCACCGGCAGGCCGAGTTCCTCCGTGAACTCCCGGCGAGCGGCCGCCTCGGGCGTCTCGTCCGGTTCGTACTCGCCCTTGGGGATCGACCAGGCCCCGGTGTCACGGCCGCTCCAGAACGGGCCGCCCATGTGACCGATGAGCACCTCGACCCCCGTTCTCGAGGACCGGAACAGGAGGAGCCCCGCGCTTCGCTTGCCCGACATGCCGTCAAGTCTGCGTGCCGGGGCGGTGCGACGCCAGCGGAAAGGGGAACAGGGAAGGCCGGTCCCCGGGCGGGCGGGTCCGTTGGTGTGCGTGGCACCGCGTTCCGGCTGTTCAGGTGGGCTTGTGGGGTAAACGGGGGGCATGAGCGAAGTGGTGCAGGCAGGAATGTGGGGGCTGGTGGCCGGGTCGGCTCTTCTGCTCGGAGCGGTGTTCGGGTACGGGGTGCGGGTCCCGCAGTGGGTGGTGGCGTCGGTCATGGCGTTCGGCGCGGGGGTGCTTCTGTCTGCCGTGTCCTTCGAGCTGGTCCAGGAGGCGTACGTCCAGGCAGGGCTGGTCCCGGCGGCGCTCGGGACGGTGGGCGGGGCGGTGGCCTATACGGCGGGAAACGTGTGGCTGGCGCGCCGGGGTGCCCGGCACCGCAAGCGGTCCGGGCACCGGCGGTCCCAGCCGTCGGAGTCCCAGCAGGCCGGTTCCGGCCTGGCCCTGGCGCTGGGCGCCCTGCTGGACGGTGTGCCGGAGTCGGCGGTGATCGGCGTCAGCCTGGTCGACGGCGGGGCCGTCAGCGTGGTGACGGTGGCGGCGGTGTTCATCAGCAACGTGCCCGAGGGCCTTTCGAGTTCTGCGGGGATGCGCAAGGCCGGCCGCGGCAAGAAGTACGTCTTCGGCATCTGGGGCGCGATCGCCGCCGCCAGCACGGTCTCCGCGGTGCTCGGCTACGCCGTGGTCGGGGGGTTGCCGACCGGCGTGGTGGCGGCGGTGACGGCAGTGGCGGCCGGCGCGATCCTGGCGATGATCGCCGACACCATGATCCCGGAGGCCTTCGAGGACGCCCATCTGGCGATCGGCCTGATCACGGTCAGCGGGTTCCTGGTGTCCTTCGCGCTGTCCCACGCATGACGGGATCCGGGCCACCGGCTCCTGCGCCCCCGTCCTTTCACCCTCCGGACGGCCGTCGCCGTCACGCCACGCGACGGTGTGCTCCGAGGGCAGTGGTGTGAAGCGGATGGTGTCGTGGGAGGCCAGCGGTCCCGTCTCGTAGAGCAGGCCGACGGCGGACGCGCCCGTCTGCACCAGGTCCGAGTAGCCGGCCGGGTCCTTTGAGACCGACCACACCGGCCGCCACGACCGGCCGCCGTCGTCGCTGGCACGCACCTGCATCCGGAGCCGCCTGTCCGGGTGGGACGGCCCGGAGTACAGCAACGGCCCCTTCTTCCACGGCCGGCCGGAGACCTGAAGCACGCTGCCCTGGACCGTCGGTCCCGTCAGCCGGGGCTGCGGCCGGAAGGGAACCGACAGGGTGAGACCGCCGTCGGCACTGGTAGGCGTCCGCACGGGTTCCCCCGGCCGTCCGGTCGTGGTCGCGGGCGTTGATGTAGACCGTGCCGTCCGGGAGCTCGGCCAGCGTGCTCTCGTTGAGCGAGAGCGGGCCGCTGACCGACCCGCTCACGTACCCGATGTGCCAGGTGTGCCCGCCGTCGTCGCTGTAGAGCGAGTGCGCGCCGCTGAGTCCTGTCGTGCCCGAACTGTGGTTCGCGGGCACCAGCAGCCGGCCCCGGTGGCTTTCGTGCCGCAGGGCGACCGCATGGCCGGGACCGACGGCGTACCAGCGCCAGTCCGCGGACTTGACCGATCCGGTGATGTCCCGCTGCGCGGACCAGGTCCTGCCGCCGTCGGCACTCCGCTGGACGTACACGCGGCGCACCGAGGCGGCGGCCTTCCCGGACATCACCTGCCGCTTCGTGGCACCACCGGTCGTCCGGCAGGTCAGCAGAACGATGTCTCCGGTGCGGGGGTCGATCACCGGAACGGGGTTGCCGACCGTGTCCTTCCCGGCGTCGGCGACCAACTGCATCGGCTGCCAGGTGCATCCGCCGTCGAGTGAGCGCCGCAGGACCAGATCGATGTCGCCGTCGTCGGCGGAGGAGTTCCGCCGGCCCTCGGCGAAGGCGAGCAGCGCACCGCCGGGCACGTGGAGCGCGGCCGGGATGCGGAAGGTGTGGTATCCGGACGTCCCCGACCGGTAGGGCACGGAAGCCGCGCACGGCTCCGGTGGCTCGTGTGCCGGAGCCCGGGTGGCTCCCAGCCCGGCGACCAGTGTCAGCAGGAGGGCAGTCGCCGACTGGCAGTGGCACGGAGTCTCATCGTGTCTCTCGTCCGGTGTGGCGTTCCAGGCTTCATCCCGCCTGCCGGAAGGAACGTAACGGCAGGAAACGCCTGTGCCTGCGAGCGCCACGCCCGCGGAAGGGGGTGGCCGGGCGGTCCGGTGGCGGCGGACGCGGCAGCGGGGGCCACGACGCAGCTCGGGACGTCAGCGGCGGCGGGGGAGACGGTGCAGGCGGACCTCGCTCAGCCGTCCGTCCTCGGCGACAGCGGTCATGCAGGTGCAGTGGGGCTGTCGCCGCCGGTCGGTCGGTGAGCCCGGGTTCAGCAGCCGCAGCCCGCCGGGAGCGGTCGTGTCCCACGGAATGTGGCTGTGGCCGAAGACCAGAACGTCCAGATCGGGGAAGCGCTCCGCACACCTGAGCTCCCGCCCCCGGGCGGCTCCGGTCTCGTGCACGACGCCGAAGCGCAGCCCGCCGAGCTCGGCCCGCGCCACTTCGGGCAGCCGCGCCCGCAGATCGGGACCGTCGTTGTTGCCGTACACCCCGATGAGGAGCCGTGCGTGCGCGTCGAGCAGGTCGAGGGCGGCCGTGTCCACCCAGTCGCCGGCATGGATCACGACGTCGGCTTCCTGCGCCCGCGCGAGGAGCTCGGCGGGCAGCTCCCGGGCGCGTGTGGGCAGATGGGTGTCGGAGGTCAGCAGCAGGCGCACGTACACCACCGTAGGCGCGTCGGCAGCCCCCGGCGCGGACGCCGGGGCGGGCGCTCGTACCCCGGCTTCCTGCGATCGGGTGACCACCCGTCAAGACGAGTGCAGGACACGGGAAAATGACTCGCCTCTCTCGCCTCGGCAGTGCGAAGCTGATGCTCGTCGAAGGGGCGTAGCTCAGAGGCCAGAGCGCCGGTCTCCAAAACCGGATGCCGCAGGTTCGACCCCTGCCGCCCCTGCCACCGGCACGTGGCCCACGGACTCCGGACGTGGGCCACGGAAGCCTCTCCCCCCGCCCGCGGCGCACGGATGTGCCGGCGCGGTTCTCTTCACCGGGCTCCTTGGGAGTTCCCGCCCCTGGCCTGCGCGGATAGCGGTGGGTGACCGTTCGGAATGCGCCGGTGCGCGCGTCCTGCTTCGCTAGTGCCGCCCGCTCTTCCCTTCACCCGAGGAGTGATCATGAGCGTTGCAGGTGAGTCCGGCGGTCGTGCCCAGCAGCTGCGTCAGATGGCGCAGGAAGTGGAGCAGGCCGCGGAGCGTGCCACTGACCCGGAGCAGCGTCAGCGGCTGAAGGACAAGGCCCGCCGTCTCAAGGAACAGAGCGAGCAGGCGAGCAGCATGGGCGGCGGGGACATCTACCCCCCGCAGTAGCGCCCTTGCGTGAACACCGCCGGTGGCTGCCCCCACGCTCCAGGCGTGCGCGAGGCCACCGGCCGGTCACGTTGTGGGGCCGCCGGCCATGAAGCGCCCAGCGGGAGTTGCCCGGAAACGCACGCACTCATGTGGCACCTGCTCAGCTTTCCTTGCATGTGCAGGACGCGGCAATGACCGGCCCGGCAGCGACCGGTGACGACCTGGTACGGGTGCTCGCGACGCTCCCCGACCCGCACCGGCTGCGGGTCGTCGCCGCCCTCGCAGGCGGGCGCAACTACGTCAGCGGACTCGCGCGCGAGCTGGGCATCAGCCGTGCGCTTCTTCAGGTCCACCCGAAGAAGCTGGAAGCGGCCGGCCTGGTGTCGTCGCGGCTGGAGCTGTCGGACGACGGAAAAGCGATGAAGTTCTACGAGGTGCGCCCCTTCGAGGCCCGTCCGACTCCGGAGGGCATCGTCACCGCGGTACGGACCCTGAGCGACGAGAAGGGCCTCTCCAGGGACGTCGAGCGGCAACTCGACGTCCCAGCAAGGAAAAAAGCCGCACCGACTCGCCTGCGGGCGAGCCTTCACCGGAACGCTTCTCCCCGCAGAGGAGAGCAGCTCGTGCCGGCCGGGATCAAGCCGGTCCCGGCGTCCGCCACGGCATCGCCGCCCTCCGGCTCCCTGTCTTCGTGACGCTGTCCGCCATCGAGTACAAGGTGCTGGGTACGGGAATGGCCGTGGCCGTCCTCGTCGACGCGACCGTCGTACGAGGCGTACTGCTGCCGGCCGCCATGTCGCTGCTCGCGGAACGGGCACGGGCATTCCCGGGCCGGAACGGGCGGCCCCCGCGGTAGTGGCGGCCGTGGGCCGAACTGCTCCATTCCGCCGTCCGGGCCGCGCCGGGCCCGGACGGGCCCATGGACGGCGGGCCCGCCGTCGTCCGTGACGGCGGGCCGGTGGCGGCTACTTTGCCGGCCGCTTGGCGTGCCTGCGGCGCCTGGCCACTACGCAAGCCGCGGTCAGAGCGGCGGCTCCGGCTGTCAGGCCGAGGCCGTACGCGGTCTCGCGCCGCCGCTGCCACCCGCGGCACCGCCGGTGCCGGCGTCGACCCCGCGGGTCGGGGTCGGGGCCGCGGTCACCTGCCCGGGTGCCGTGGGAGGAAGGGGTGCGGTGGTGGCCGTGCCGACGCTGTCCCTGCTGGGCAGGGCCTCGCAGGCTATGCCGTCGTCCTGCCCCTGGTCCTCGTCCAGCCGGTTCGGATCGCTCGGGTCCCGGTCGAACTCGGCCTGTGCCTCTTCCTGGAAAGCGAAGTCGCGACAGTCGAGGTCGACCTGCGCCTGCGAAACGCCGGACAGCTGTGCGGAGGCGGCGACAGCCAGTACCAGGGCGGCCGCAGCTGTGCGAAGGTTCATTTCTCGACCGTAAGTACGGTGATGTTGGTTGGCCAGGGCAGGGATCTTCCACAGCCGGGAGTCGGCAGCCGGGAGACGGGGCAGCAGTCGCCGATCGCCCCGAGTGAGCCATCACCACGTCGACGGCGGCGGGGCGGGCGGGCGACCGGGCGGGCCCCGGGCCATGATGCGGTCCGCATGGCTCCGGGCAGCAGGGGAACGGGACACCGGTACTTCACTGCGAGATCCGGGGAGCGGACGGACGATGGAGCTCAAGGACCGGACCGCCGGGCCATGGGACAGCCGCACACCGTGCGGGCCGGACGAGGCATGGCCGGCCAGGTGGACCGGGGCGACACCCGGTACGGACGGGCAGTTCCGGAGCGGCTCCGGCTGCTCCGTATGCCATGGCCTCGCCCCGTACCCGTCGCACGTCATCAGCTGACCGACCGCGGACAACGTCCGCCCACCACCACGCCGCCGCCGAGGCACCCGGATGAGCAAGGGAGCAGCAGGGATGCCGGAACGTCCTCTCGAGACGCCCGCCCCGGGCCGGGCGGTCCAGAGCGCCCCGGACGGCCGTACCACCGTCGTGGTGATCACCAAGGACCGCTGCGCCGAGCTTCTCCGGACACTGGGGATGCTGCGCGAGCTGCCGGAGCGGCCGCTGGTGATGGTCACGGACAACGCGTCGGGCGACGGCACGGCCGAAGCCGTCGCCGGCGATTCCCCGAAGCCGTGCTGTTGCGGCCGGGGCGCAATCCGGGCGCGCTGGGCCGCAGTCCGGCGGTGCGCCACGTGCGTACTCCCTGTGTCGCCTTCTGCGACGACGACACGTGGTGGGAACCGGGATCGCTGCGGCACGCGGCAGACGTCCTCGACGCACGGCCGCTTCTGGCCGCGGTCGCGGCCAGGATCGTCGTCGAGCCGTCGGGCGAGGAAGACCCCATCGTCGCCGACCTGCGCGATTCACCGCTGTCCGGCCCCGCATGGCTGCCGGGGCCCGCCCCGGGCTCGTTCCTCGCCGCCGCGACCGTGATGCGTACGGACGCCTTCCGCGCGGTGGGCGGATTCCACCCGGGCCCGTGGTTCGGCGGCGAAGAGGAACTGCCGGCCACCGACCTGCTGCGGCGGGGCTGGTGGCTGAGTTACGTCCCGGCGCTCACGATCCACCATGCCGCGTCGACGGCGCGGGACAGTACGGCGCGGCGGATCGTGGGGCTGCGCGACACGCTGTGGTTCACCTGGCTGCGCCGCCCGTTGGTCCCGGCCCTGCGCCGCACCGGCTACCTGCTGCGGACAGTCCCGCGTGACGTGGCGTCCCTGCGGGCTTTCGCCCACGCCGCCGCGGGCCTGCCGTGGGTCCTCAAGCAACGCGATCCGGTGCCCCCGGGCTGGAAGCGCGGCTGTGGACGCTGGAGGAAGCGCAGTGGGCTTCCACCGCGCGGAAATACGTAGGTGGCCGCCGGCGCACGAGAGCGCCGGGCTTCGAGCGCCGCCCGGTGAGAAATGCGAGAAATACGGTGTGTTGTGTATCCGGCCGGGTACGCGGAGAAGCACGCCGGCTCCGAGGGGCGCTCGACCCGCTGCCCTGTGTGCCGGCTTTTCCGGGAACGCTTTCGCAAGATGAGGAATCGACGAATGTCCGACGAAACAGCACGAGGCGACGACGTCTACCAACCCGCGAATTCAGGTGCGGACGACCGGCCGACCGACGATCTCGACATGGAGAACGCTCTCGGAGAGCGGGAGGCGACCAGGTGCAGGTCGAGGGGTACTCCCCGCCCGACCGGCCGATGGCGGCCACCAAGCACGGCACCACGGGCGAGGAGCAGCGCGAGGGTGAAACCCTCGACCAGCGGCTGGCGGAGGAAGTGCCCGACGTGCAGCCGCCGGTGGGCGACCAGATCGGTGACCTGCCCGGGGGCGAGGGCGAGCCCTTGGAGAGGGCGGCGCCGCAGTACGACACCGGCGTACCGGGTCAGGACGTCGGCATGGACGGCGCCGCGGGACCGGCCGAGGAAGCCGCGATGCACATCGACTCCCCGGAAGACGGCGACGAGCTGTAGCCGGAGTGGTTCGGTGGTGGAGTCCTTCCGGGCCGGGCGGGCCGGACGGGCCGGACGGATCGGGCGCGTGAGGGATCAGGCGCGCGACCGGTTCCGGCCCCCTGTGACCAAGCGGTACAGCACCAGGAGGATGAGCGATCCGACGATGGCCGCGATCCACGTCGACAGCTCGAAGAAACCGTCGATGGAGTCGACGCCGAAGATCACCTTGCCGAGCCAGCCGCCCAGCAGTCCGCCGGCTATGCCGATGAGTATGGTGATGATGAAGCCCCCGGGGTCCTTGCCCGGCAGCAGTGCTTTGGCGATGAGACCGGCGAGCAGTCCGATGACGATCCAGGCGATGATGCCCATGGGTATCTCCTCGTCTCGCACGATGTTCTCGTCCGAGCGCGTAGACCTCGGGCGATTTTTCGAATATGCGGACACATGCACGGCGGACGCCGGGCACGGGCGGGCCGAGTCTCAGGGGCGCGGCGCGGAGGCCAGCCGGTCACACTCCCGGCAGGCCTCCGCGGGGCCGGGGAGAGGCGGCATCCAGGTGTCCCACGGAGTGGCCGGCTGGTCGAGCGGCGCCGGCTGCATGTTCGTGGTGTCCAGGCCGCACAGAGTCTGCCGTTCCGGTGCCCGGCCGCTCGCGTCGGTCTCGGCAGCGTGCAGGATGCCGATGTCTTCCACTGCGCCCATACCGCCGAGGGACCGCTGAGCGGTGAGGGTGACCTCGAATACCGCAGCGTAGCCGTTCACATTTCCACCCTAGCCACGTCGGTGGACGGCTGCCTGCCGACGGTTTCCCGCAGATCCCGCGGGCTGCCGGGCCGGTGTCCGGCACCCACGCGCGTGACGGAACGCCGAGGGCCGGCAGACCGCTCTCAGGCCCCTTCGAAGACCGTCCACCGGTCCTTTCCGCGCCCCAGGCGTTCCAGGTCCGCGCGTCCTCCGTCGCGTCGTGCCGCACACCAGACGCCGCGTCCCGGCCTGCCCGGGGATGTTGTACGCCGGCCGCCGGCCGGCCCCGCGCGTACGCAGGTCGAAGCCGCACCGCGCGCACAGCAGGCCCATCGCCGCGGCCTGGATCACGGTCCAGGCGGGCCATTCCGCAGCGAACGAGGAGAACGTCAGCACGGCCGTCCCCGTCTCCCGCGGCTCGCGGTAGGCGAAGGTGAATCCCGGCGCCTGGGCGGGCAGTTCGTCGATCGGCTGCTGGAGCGAGGGCACCCACCGCACCAGCCGTCGCAGCTCGGTGAAGGCGACCCGTACTTCCCGTCCCTCGCGCCACCGCGGTTCACGCCCCCGTGGTGGCCGGAAGGCCACCACGATCTCGTGCGGTACGCCGAGGATGTCCAAGTCCTGCGACAGTCCGGCCGCGCTCTCCGTCCACTCCCCGGCGTCGTGCTCCCGCCACATCGCCAGCCCGCCACCGGTCAGCACGCTTGAGGTCCGTACGGCCCCGATGACGCGGCGCTGAGCCGCCCGCTGGGGTTCTGTCACCGGCTGAGCCATCAGGACCCGTCCCTTCACCACCGGTCACCGCCGGGGAACGCACAGGAGTACCCGCCCTGCCCGCTCAACGAGACCGGACCCGGACGGTTGCTCCGCCGATGGTGGACAGCGCGTTCGCTCGGGCGTTCCCTTGGAAGTGCAGGCGCATCACCACACGAGGGGGCGCCCAGTGCTCGAAATGATCAACGTTGCGGTCCGTCCCGCCGGGCCCGGCGGCTGCCGGGTGACCGTGGCCGGAGACCTCGATGTCGAGACCGCCCCGGAGGTCCGTGCCGCCCTGCACAGTGCGCTGGCCGCGTACAGGCACGTAACCGTGGACCTGTCGGCCCTGCGGTTCTGTGACTGCGCCGGACTGAGCGCGCTGCTGAGCGCCGCCCGTACGGCCAGGGCGGACGACGCCGACCTGGTCCTGTCCGCAGTGCCGGACTTCTTGGCCCGCCTCTTGAGGCTGTCGCACAGTGACGAGGCGTTCACGTGCCGGGAAGGGGCGCTCGGGGACGGCTGACGAGCCGCCGCGTCAGTACGTGCGTCCCGGCCGGCGCCGTGTCCGCTCGCGGCCGGGCGGTCCGTCAGGACGCGTCACGCACGGCGGGAGAAGATCCGGCCTCGCGAGCCGTCGCTCAGCACCAGGCCGGAGGGCAGTGGGCGAGCCGGGGGCGGCCCGTACAGAACAGTCGCCAGGACGGTGCCGAGGAGGCCGCCGAGGAGCTGTGCGCCGATGAAGCCGGGGAGCGACGCGGGGGCGATGCCGGTGAGGGAGTCCGTGAGCGAGCGGCCGACCGTCGCCGCGGGATTCGCGAAGGACCCCGACGAGGTGAACCAAATCGCTGCGGCGATGTACGAGGCGACTGCCACCGGGGCGAACTGCGCGCGGCCCGTGCGGTCCAGTCCGTACACCAGCAGCACCAGTCCGGCCGTGGCGACCGTTTCGCCGAGCAGCAAGTGGCCGGCGGACCGCACTTGGGTGGACCAGACGCCGGGGGGCCTGCCGAACATCACTTCGGCGAGCAGAGCTCCTGCGACGGCCCCGGTGAGCTGCGCGGTGATGTAGACGCCGGCCTCCCGGCCGCTGAAGCCGGTCCTGTCGCGCCGCCGGGACCACCACGTGAACAGTGTGATCACCGGGTTGAGGTGAGCCCCGGAGACCGGACCGAACAGGACGATCAGCAGGCCGAGTCCGATCGCCGAGGCCAGTGCGTTGGCCAGGAGCCGGACTCCGGCGTCCTGGCTGAGCCCGGTGGCCTGGATGCCGGAACCGATGACGACGGTCACCAGGGCCGCGGTCCCCACCAGTTCGGCGGCCGCCCGGCGTGTGGCAGTGCCTTCTCGATGTCCATGGTGCGATTCCTCCCCCGGATGCAGTGCAACGGAAAATATATTCCGTATCTTGGAAAGAATGTAGGGCCTCATCCGGGCCGGGCTCCGCACGGGGCTGCTTGTCCTGCATGGTGACGAGATGCTATTGGCGGCATTCGGGTGGCAGGCGGTCCCGCGCGCAACCGGGCGTCGTCCCGCGGGAGTCCTGTCGGTCAGTGACGACACCCAGGAGGTTCCGATGGACGGCAAGGGCGCAGAGGCTTCCGCAGTTCCGGTCAGGACGCCGCAGTGGGCGCTCGACCCGTACCGCTTCCCCGGTCTGCAGGACCTCGACCAGCAGGGCGCCGCGGGGGCCGTCGACGGGGCCGAGGGCTGCTTCCTGCCCGTCCCGGACCTCCAGCGGCGACCGCCCTTCACCCCGAGCGCCGCCGACAAGCGCCGCCTGGACCTTCACGCCGCCCTGACCACCAGCGGGATCGCGCCGCTCCCCGGCGACCTCGAAGCCATCCACGTCCTCAGCATGCTCGACGACATCACCGTCAGTGCCGTCCTGCGATGGATCACCAGCCCCTGACCGCTCCCGCCGGCGCCGACCGGGAAAGCCCCCCAACCGCCGGGCGGGCGATCACATACCCTGAACCGGGCGCCGGGCGGCACGATCACACCGGACCGGCACCGCACCACCCCTCTGGCCGGCAACTTCAGGATGGAAACAGCCCATGGGAATGCTGATCGTCATCGGCGCGGCCATCGCAGGCGTAGTAGTCGTCGGCATCGTCGTCGTAGCGGTCCTGAGCCGGCGCAACCGCGATGGCGGCGGCGCGGCACCCTTCCAGGGGGGTTACCCGCCCCAGCCCCCGCAGTACCCGATGCCACAGGGCCAGGCGTACCCCCCTGCTCAGCAGGGCCAGGCGTACCCCTCGGCTCCGCCGAACCAGCCCCCGTACAACCCCAACCCGCAGCCCCAGCAGAGCCCGTACCCCCAGCAGCCTCCCTTCCAGGGGCAGTGAGCGGGTGCGGCCGCTGCGCGGCAGGGTTCTCCGGGCACAACGCGCCGTCGTTGTGCCCGGAATGCTTTATCGGCCTCCGGAGACCCTCAGGACCGTACCGGTGGTGTAGGAGGCGTCGGCCGACAGGAGCCAGGCGACGGCGGCGGCGATCTCCGAGGGCTCGCCGGGCCGTCCGAGCGGGATCCCGGCAGCCGCCTTGGCCGGGCGGTCGGGGTCGCCCATGGCGGCGTGCATCCCGGTGGCGATGATGCCGGGGGCGACGGCGTTGACCCGGATGCCGTCCGGGCCGAGTTCCTTGGCGAGACCGATGGTCAGGGCGTCGGTGGCCGCCTTGGTCGCGGCGTAGTGGACGTAGTCGCCGGGGCTGCCGAGGGTGGCTGCCGCCGAGGAGATGTTGACGACGGAGCCGAACCCGCACCCGCCATGTCCCGGGCGGCACGGCGGCAGCACAGCAGGTAGCCCAGGAGGTTCACCTCCACCACCCGTCGCAGATCCTCGGTGCGGGCGTCGGTGAGTCTGCCGAGCGGGCCGGTCACGCCGGCGTTGTTGACCAGTCCGGTCACCTGCCCGAGTTCGGTCGCGGCCGTGTCGAACAGCCGCTCCACGTCCGCCTCGTCGGAGGTGTCGGCCCGCACGTGACGCAGCGTGCCCCCGCCGCGCGCACGGCGGCCGCGGTCTCCTCGGCGGCCGCGCTGTTGTTGACGTACGCCAGGACCAGGTCGTGTCCGTCGGCTGCCAGCCGGACACATGTCGCAGCGCCGATACCCCTGCTGCCGCCTGTGACGATGGTGATGGGACGTGACATGCGCTGACTCCTGTGGTCCGTGGCCAGTGGGGCGTTCGTACCCGAGTTCTATCTCACCGGGTCTGGATGACGCGTCACAGGAGGCGGGGCGGGCCGCCTTCCTCGAAGGAGTGGACCTCGTCGGATGTCCAGTCGTCGGCCGCGGCGAGCACCGCCGGGCCCGTCCGGAGAACCCGGCCAGGCCGGCGGGCGGCGCGCCAGGCGCGTGGCCCACGTCGGCTGGGGCCGGGAAGTGCTCACGCAGTGGCCGGCGGGACCGGTGGGGCGGCGTCCGGGCCGGCCTGCGCGCCCCGGACGGCATCACCGGCGACGCCGGGGTGCGGGCACCGGCGCACCCGCATCCACTGAAGGGCTTCCCGCGGGGCCGGGGCCCGTACGGCCCGGGCCGTCACGGGCCCCGGCCTCAGGCCGCCAGCTGCTTCATCAGGTCGGCAGCGCCGTCCCGATCGGCTCGCGCACGACCTCGTCGCCACTTCGTCGTAAGGGGTCGCTCGGCGTTGACGACGACGAGCCGCGCGCCGTACTCCGCCGCGATCCCCGCGAGCGAGGCCGCCGGCTGCACCTTGAGACTGGTGCCGACGGCCACGAACACATCGCTGGCCTTGGCGATCGACAACGCCTGACTCATCACCACAGGGTCGAGCCGCTGCCCGAACATCACGGTGGCCGATTTGAGGATGCCTCCGCACGCGCGGCACGGCGGGTCCTCCTCACCCGCCTCCACCCGCGCCAGTGCCTCCTCCATCGGGGCGCGGGCATGGCAGCCGGTGCACACCGACGACCGGGCGCTCCCGTGGAGTTCGAGCACTTTGCGGGCGGGCAGCCCGGCCATCTGGTGCAGCCCGTCGACGTTCTGGGTGAGGACCCGGACCGGGATCCCCGAGCGTTCCAGCTCGGCGATCGCCCGGTGGGCTCCGTTGGGCCGGGCGCGCAGCGCGGGACCGTCCAGACGCATGCGCCAGGCGCGACGCCGGATGTCGGGGTCGGACATGTAGAAGTCGTACGTGACGAGCTTCTCGGCCTCCGGGTCGCGCCGCCACAGGCCGTTCGGCCCCCGGTAGTCGGGGATGCCGGAGTCCGTGGAGATCCCTGCTCCGCTGAGGACGGCGACCAGAGGCCGCCGTGCCGTGCCGTTGTCGCTCATGGGGCCGAGCGTAGGCGGCGCGGCGCGGCGTCGTCGACGGGATTGATCCTCGCTCCCGTCCGGGTCCGGGCCGGCGGCTCGCCTCTCCCCGGCCGGCGGGAGGCGGCCGCTTCCGGTGTTCCCCGCGCAGCGTTCGAGCGGTCCGGTGCGTGCAGGGCGGCGGGGTGCACGGAAACCGGCAACAGCCTTTTGCCACAGAGCCGTTGACAGCGGAGTTGCGCTTTCCTACGGTGACGCCCGACTGTTACATCGATGTAAAGAGCGTTCCCTCCACGTCCTCACCAGGGCCACGCCGAAGGGACCACCATGCCCCCACGCTCACCCGACGGCCCAAGAAGCACCGCTCGAACCGTCGTCTTCCTGACCGCTCTCCTCGCTCTGCTCCTCGGACTGGTTCCGGCCGCTCCCGCAGCCCCGGTCACAGCCCCGGCCGCCCCGCCCGGACCGCAGGCGACGACGGCTGCCGCGGGCACCTTCCGCAATCCGCTGAACACCGGTCCCGACCCGTTCATGACGCACTGGAAGGGCGCCTACCACCTGACCACCAGCCAGAACGACCGCATCGTGATGTGGCGCTCTCCCTCACTGAGCACCCTGCTCACCGCCGACCCCGTCACGGTGTGGACCGACACGGACGCCTCCCGGAACAAGAACATCTGGGCGCCGGAGTTCTACCGTTTCGGTGACCGCTGGTACCTGTACTACACGGCCGACGACGGCGTCGACGACCATCACCGGCTGTACGTCCTGGAGTCGGAGCGCGACGACCCGGCCGGCCCGTACCACTTCAAGGCGAAGCTCGCTCCGCCCCACCACAAGGACGACTTCTCCATCGACGCCGGGATCCTCCAGCTGGGCGGCCGGCTGTATCTGGCGTACAGCGGGATCAACCAGTACCAGCACAACGGCCTGAACATCGCCCCGATGTCCAACCCGTACACCGTCTCGGGCGACGCCGTGGCGATCGACGCCGCCGGAGGGTGCCCGGAGGTCCGCGAGGGCCCGGAGTTCCTCCACCGGGGCGGCCGTGTCTGGATGACGTACTCGGCCTGCGACACCGGAAAGCCGGACTACCAGGTGTGGATGATGTCCCTGCCGCAGACCGCCGACCCGCTGGTGCCCGGCAACTGGACACAGCACCCCGGCCCGGTCTTCTCCCGCGCCGACGACCGGGGCGTGTACGGCCCCGGCCACCACGCCTTCTTCCGCTCCCCGGACGGCACCGAGGACTGGATCGTGTACCACGCCAAGACCACGTCGGCGTACACCTACGGCAACCGCACCACCCGGGCGCAGAAGTTCACCTGGAAGCCCGACGGCAGCCCCGACTTCGGCCGGCCGCTCGCTCTCGGCGCCACCCAGGACCTGCCTTCCGGCGATCCGGGGTCCGGCAACTACTGGATCAACGACGACGGCCGTTCCAGCGGCCCGGGGAGCCTCGCCTACGGCGGCTCGTGGAACTCCGGTACGGGCTGCGCCACCCAGTGCTTCTGGAGCGACGACCACTGGAGCGACCGCGCCGGAGCGACCGCGGTCTTCTCCTTCACCGGGTCCCGGATCGCCCTGCTGTCCGTCGAGGACGTCGGCAACGGGTACGCCGCCATCAGTGTCGACGGCGGCCCGGAGACCCGCGTCGACTTCCACGGCTCCCTCCGCGCCGGGGAGGTGCTCCAGTACCTGAGCCCGAAGCTGCCCCCCGGACCGCACACCCTCAGGGTGCGCGTCACCGGCGAACGCAACCCGCAGTCGCAGGCCGCTCATGTCAGCATCGACCGAGCCGAGGTGTACTCCTGATGAAGCACCCGGCAGACCGGAAGCGGACGCCGCGGAGAACAGCGCCCCCGCGGCCCGTACGTTCGGCGGCCGCAGCCCTCGCGGCGCAGCTCGTCCTCGTCCTCGCGTGGACCTCACTCGCCGTGCTTCCCGCGCCGCCGCCGTGGGCGGCCCGGTCCTCGACCGGGACTTCCCCGACCCGGACATCGTCAAGGCCGGCAGCACCTACCACGCCTACGCGACCAACGGCGACGGCAAGAACATCCAGCGCGCCGCCTCCACCGACCTGGTGAACTGGTCGGTCGCGGGTACGGACCCGCTGCCCCGCGTGGGGAACTGGGCGGTGCCGGAACGCTCGCTGGTCTGGGCGCCCGAGGTCTTCGACAACGGCAACGGTTTCACCATGCTCTACACCGCGCGCGACCGGGCCACCGGAAAACAGTGCATCGGCGTGGCCCTGTCCGGCACGCCGCAGGGCCCGTTCCAGCCGGCCGACGGCGCGCCGCTGGTGTGCCCGGGGGACCGGGGCGGAGCGATCGACGCGTCCTCGTACACCGAGAACGGCCGACGGTACATGCTATGGAAGAACGACGGCAACTGCTGCGGCCAGGACACCTGGCTCTACCTCCAGCCCCTCTCCTGGGACGGTAGGCGCACCACCGGAGCCGCCACCGGACTGATCAGGCAGGACCGCTCCTGGGAGGGCGCGCTCGTCGAGGCGCCGACGCTCGTCAAGCACGGCGGCCGTTACGTGCTGTTCTACTCGGCCGGCCACTACGGCGACGCCTCCTACAAGACCGGCTACGCCACGGCGACCTCGCTGAACGGCCCGTACACCAAGGCCTCGTCCCCGCTGATGACGACGGACACCTTCGCCGGCTCCGTGCGCGGACCGGGCGGACAGGACGTGGTGACGGGACCGGACGGACGCGACCGGATCGTCTTCCACGGCTGGAGCGGTGACCACTCCAGGCGCGCGATGTACGCGGCCGACCTCGGCTGGGCGAACGACCACCCCGTCGTGCGCGGCAGCAAGGTGGTCCACCAGGCCGAGAACGCCCGGGTGAACAACGCGGTGGTGCGGGACGCGGCGGGCGCCCTGGACGGCAGGGCGGTCGGCCACATCGACCACGCCGACAGCTTCGTGGAGTTCACCGTCTTCGCCGCCTCCGCCGGGCAGCACACCCTGACCGTGCGCTACGGCAACGGCTCCTCCAGCGGCGGCTCGCCCCTCACCTCCTCGCACCGGCTGAGTGTCAACGGCAACGCGGCGGGCCCGGTCGGTTATCCGTACACGGGCTGGGACAACTGGCGTTACGCCGGCAAAGAAATCACCCTGAACGAAGGGTGGAACACCGTCCGTCTCGCCAAGGGCGACCACTGGGCGGAACTGGATTCCGTCGAGATCGCCTGACGGCCCTGACCCGCGGCCGGACAGACCGGCGGTGGACGGCAGGACAACCTGCCGTCCACCGCCCTGGACATCCCCGGCCCGGTCGACGCCCGGAGCGTGGTCCGGGCGCCTTGACCCCACCTGCGCGAGGTCCCGCCCACCCCGGCCCTTGAGCTTCGTTCAGCCCTTGAGCCCCGAGCGGGACACGCCCTCGATCACCCACCGCTGGGCGACCACGTACAGCAGCAGCACCGGCAGGCTCGCGACGACCGCCCCGGCCATCAGCAGGTCGTACCGGATGTTGTTGGCCCCCTGGAAGTTGGCCAGGCCCACGGGCAGCGTGAGCGACTCCGGGCTGAGGAGGACGTACAGCGGCCACAGGAAGTCGTTCCAGCTGGCGAGGAAGGCCAGCAGGGCCAGCGTCGTCAGCGCCGGACGGGACAGCGGCAGGACGACCCGTACGAAGATCTGCCAGCGGTTGCACCCGTCGATCTCCGCGGCTTCCTCCAGCTCGCCGGGCAGTGAGAGGAAGAACTGCCGCAGGAAGAAGACGCCGAACGCGCTCGCCGCTCCCGGCACGATCACCGCGGGCAGCGTGTCGATCCAGGCCAGCTCGTTGACCAGCAGGAAGTTGGGCACCAGCAGGGTCACCGGCGGCACGAAGAGGGTGGCCACCACGCAGGTGAAGACGGCGCCCCGGCCGCGGAACTCCAGCCGGGCAAGCGCGTACGCCGCCGGGGTGGCCGTGGCGAGCACCAGGACGGCGTGCGCGGTGGCCACGAGCAGACTGTTGACCAGCCACCGCAGGACCGGGCTGTCGGTCGCGCTGAAGATCTCCTGATACGCGTCGAGGGTCGCGGGGCCGGGGATCCACTCCGGGGCGCTCGCCCCGGCCGACTCCCGGTCCTTGAACGACGTGACGAGCATGTAGAGCAGCGGGCTCAGATACAGGGCGGCGACCACCCCCAGGACCAGGTGGAGCAGCGAGCGGCGCATCCGGCGCCCGGCCGGCGGCCGGTTCGTGGCGTCGGAGTGCGGCGGTGCGAGGGTCATGACGTCTCCTGCCGGTCACGGAAGACGCGGAAGACGACCGCGCTGGTGACCATGAGGGTGAGGGCGAGCAGGAAGCTCATCGCCGAGGCGGTGCCCATGTCGAAGCGGCGCAGGCCGGTCTCCGCGATGAGGAAGATGGCGGTCTTCGTCTCGTCCGCCGGCGCACCCGTGGTGATCAGATAGGACTGGCCGAACATGTTCGCCGACGCCAGGAGCGTGGAGTTGACCACGAACAGGGCCACCGGCCGCAGTCCCGGCACGGTCACGTGGCGGAAACGCTGCCAGGGGCCGGCCCCGTCCACCTTGGCGGCTTCGTACAGCTCCGCCGGGATGTCCTGGAGCCCCGCCAGGTAGATGACGGCGTTGAAGCCGAGCGTCCACCAGACGGTGACGCCGACCAGTCCCCACCATGCGGCGGGTGTGCCGGTGGTCCACTGGACGTCGTCCGGCAGCCCGAGCGCGCCGAGGTAGTGGTTGACCATGCCGATGTTGCCGTCGAGCAGGAAGCGCCACAGCAGACCGACGACGGCGACCCCGAGGACGTACGGCGCGAAGTACACCGCCCGGTAGAAGTTCCGCCCCCGGAACTTGCCGTTCATCAGCAGCGCCACCAGCAGCGGCACGACCAGGAGGAAGGGCAGAGACAGGGCGGTGAAGACGCCCGTCGCCTTCATGGCGATCCAGAACCGGCCGCCGTCCACGCTGCCGCCGTCCAGCAGCTCGGTGTAGTTGTCCAGTCCCACGAACGGCTTGACGGCGAAGTTGATGTCCCAGTCGTGGAGGCTGATCCACAGCCCCCAGCCGATCGGGATCACCATGAACGCCGTGAAGAGCAGCAGGTACGGGGAGAGGAAGGCGTACGGGGTCCACCACCGGTAGGAGCGGGTGGCGAGACGCGCGGCCCTCACTTCGCGTACTTCTTCTTGTTCTCGGCGAGCAGCTTGTTCGCGGTGGCCACCCCGTCGCGCAGAGCCCGGGCGGGCCCGGCCTTCTTCAGCACGGCCTGCTGGACGGCGAGTTCGAGCGCCTTGGACTGTACGTCACCGATGCCCGGCAGCGCGGGCAGGAAGCGGAAGGCGTTCACGTCCTCGGCCAGCGCGACCTGCGGGAGACCGGCGACGGCCCGGTCCTCGCGGACGGAGTTGCGTGCGGGGATCATGCCGGCCCCGGCCCACTCGGTGGACCGCTCGCTCATGTAGTCGATGAAGAACTTGGCGGCGGTGACCTTGTTCTTGTCCTTGGCGCCCTGCGAGGTCAGCACGAAGTTGTGCGAGGCGCTCCACGCGGCTGCCGTACCACCGATGTTCGGCAGGGCGTTCATCCCCCAGCGCAGGTTCCGCGCGTTGTTCCTGAGGTCGTTGATCTGCCAGATGCCGTCCCAGGTGAAGCTGACCTTGTTGTTCTTGAAGGCGTTGTACTGGGCGTCCTGGGCGACCTGGTCCGGGCTGAAGTTCTTGTCGATCTGGGCGACCATCCACTCCAGCGCCTCGACACCGGCGTCGGATCCCCATCGCGCGCTCGCCCCGTCCTCGCTGTAGAGCTCGCCGCCGAACTGCCACAGCAGCGACATGAACATCAGGTGCCCGGGCCACTTGTTGGGCATCCAGAACGGGTTGGCCACGCCCTTCCCGGTGAGCGCGGTCAGCGCGTCCTCGAAACCGGCGCGGTCGGCCGGCGCCTCCTTGAGACCGATGCGCCCGAGGTGGCTCTCGTTCCAGTAGCCGGCGAGGCAGTGCACGTCCAGCGGCACGCTGTAGCGGTGCCCGTCGTAGACCGCCGGCCTGCCACACGGCGGGGATGAAGTCCGACTCGGTGAGCTTCAGCGCGGAGACGACGTCGTCCAGGGGCACCAGGGTGCGGCGCGCGGCGAAGGTGGCGACCCAGTCGTTGTGGATGACGGCGACGTCGGGACCCTTGCCCGCGGTGATCGCGGTGGGCATCGCCGGGTAGAGGTCCTGCCACTGGCGGGTCGTGTTGCGGACGCTGATCCGGCCCTCGTACGCCTTGTTGAAGGCGGCGAGCATCTGCTTCATGTGCGGGCCGTCGCCGCCGGTGAAGCCGTTCCAGTACTCCAGGGTGACCTTGGGGCCCTTGTACTCACCGCCGTCGAAGCCGGGGCCGGCGTTCCGGGAATCGCCCTGGTCCGCGCCGAGCCTGGTGCCGCCGCTGCACGCGGTCAGCAGTCCGGCGGCGCCGGTGCCGGCGGCCAGGCCGAGGAAGGCGCGGCGGCGCAGGTGCTCGCGGGACAGAGGGACGGTGCTCATGAGGTGCTCCTTCGCTGGGGGGCTTGCGTGTCCTGGACCGGCGAACCGAACCGCCGCCGTGGGGAATAGGGAGAAGCGGTCAGGCGGTGACGAGCCGCACCATCGACCAGGAGGCCGGCGGCAGTCCGACGGTGAGCCGGCCGTCCTGCGCCTCGGTGCCGTCGACGCTGACCGGACGTACCCGGTCCGGCTCCTCACGGGTGTTCACCGCCGCTGCCGCCGCTCCCGAACCGTCGAGCACCACGTGCTCGGCGACGCGCAGGCCGGGCAGGGGGCGCAGGTCCAGCGTGAGCGTGAGGCGAGGTCCGGTCCCGGTTGACCGCGAAGACCGCCACGTCGCCGCTCTCCTCGTCGTACGTCGCGGTGGCCCACAGGGCGGGGACCTCGCCGTACCGCGCCGTCTCGACCACCGGCGACCGCGGCTCCACGCGCAGGACCGTGCCCCGGGCGTGGCGGGCCGTGAGCGCGAAGGGGTGGAAGACCGCCTGGCGCCAGGCGGGCCGCCGGGCTCGGTCATGATCGGCGCGATGATGTTGGCCAGCTGGGCCTGGCAGGCCACGTCCACCCGGTCGGCGTGCCGGAGCAGGGTGATCAGCAGACTGCCGACGACCACGGCGTCGACGGTGTCGTACACGTCCTCGATCAGGCGCGGGGCGGCGCGCCACTCCAGCGCGGACTCACCGGGGAAGCGGCTCTGGTACCAGACGTTCCACTCGTCGAAGGAGAGTTTGATCTTCTTCTTGCTGCGCAGTTTCGCACCGATGTGGTCGGCGGTGGCCACGACGGAACCGATCATCCGGTCCATCTCCGCGCCGCTCGCCAGGAACGAGTCCACGTCCCCGTCGACCGGTTCGTAGTACGCGTGCAGCGACACCAGGTCGACGTGCTCGTACGTGTGCTCCAGCACCGTCGCCTCCCACGAGGCGAACGTGTCGATGTACGCGTTGGAGCTGCCGCAGGCGACCAGCTGGAGGGCGGGGTCGAAGCGCTTCATGGCGCGGGCCGTCTCCGCCGCGAGCCGGCCGTACTCCTCGGCGGTCTTGTGCCCCATCTGCCACGGGCCGTCCATCTCGTTGCCCAGACACCACAGCCGGATGCCGTGCGGCTCGGCGACACCGTGCGAGCGGCGCAGGTCCGACATGGCGGTGCCGCCGGGGTGGTTGGCGTACTCCAGCAGGTCCATCGCCTCGGCCACACCGCGGGTGCCGAGGTTGACGGCCATCATCGGCTCCACACCGGTGCGGCCCGCCCACGTCATGAACTCGTTGAGGCCGAAGGCGTTGCTCTCGATGCTGCGCCAGGCGTAGTCGAGCCGGGTCGGGCGGTCCCCGGCCGGACCGACTCCGTCCTCCCAGCGGTAGTTGGAGACGAAATTGCCACCGGGGTAGCGCACCAGGGTCACGCCGAGCTCGCGGGCGAGGTCCATGACGTCCTGGCGCAGGCCGTCGGCGTCGGCGGCGGGGTGCCCGGGTTCGTAGATCCCGGTGTACACCGAGCGCCCCATGTGTTCCACGAAGGATCCGAAGAGACGCCGGTTCAGATCTCCGACGCGGAAGCCGGGATCGAGGGTGAGACGGGCCGTGACCATGTGCGGGACTCCAGGTGTCGGTGCGGGGGTGAGTGAGGAGTGAAGGCTCCGGAGGCGTCCGGCCCGGAGACGCCCCGGCAGGCGTGTCTTCTGCCGGTCGACTGACGGGTCTCTGCGGCTGGGCGTAAGATTTACATCGTTGGAACAGCGTTGTAAATAGGTCGTGTGCCGTGATTTTCCCGCCGTTGGGTCCGCCCGCCGGACCGGGGATTTCCCCGGCGACCAGGTGTGCGACGGTGGTCGTTCACATCACGGACGGGCATCTTGGGACATGAACGGAAGGTGGGTGCGCGGTGGCGAGCCTGAAGGACGTGGCACAGCGGGCCGGGGTGTCGGTGAAGACCGTCTCGAACGTCGTCAACGGGTACGCCTATGTGGCGTCCGGGACCCGCGAGAAGGTCGAGCTGGCCCTGAGCGAGCTGGACTACCGGCCCAACCTCTCGGCGCGGAACCTGCGCCGCGGCCGTACCGGAGTCATCGCGCTCGCCGTCCCCGAGCTGGACGCCCCCTACTTCGCCGAACTCTCCCGCTCCGTCATCAAGGCGGCCGCCGAACGCGGCTGGATGGTGCTGATCGACCAGACCGACGGTGTGGCCGCGCGCGAACGCGAACTCCTCCAGGGCATCCGCGAGCAGTCGGTCGACGGACTGATCTTCAGCCCGGTGGCGATCGGCCGTGACGACCTCGCGGCCCGCACGGACGCCACCCCGCTGGTTCTGCTGGGCGAACGCGTCCTCGACGGCCCCACCGACCACATCGCCGTCGACAACCAGCGCGCCGCACGCGAGATGACCGCACACCTCGCCGGACTCGGCCACACGCGGATCGGCGCCGTCGGGGCGCAGCACCGGCCCGGCATGGGCACCGCCCGGCTGCGGCTGGCCGGCTACCGCGAAGGGCTCGCCGCTGCCGGGCTGCCGTACGACGAGGACCTGGTCGCCCCCACCCCGGCCTACCGGCGCGCCGACGGAGCGGAGGCGATGCGCCGGCTGCTCGCCCTGCCGGAGCCGCCCCGGGCGGTGTTCTGCTTCAACGACCTCCTGGCCCTGGGGGCCCTGCGCACGGCCCTTTCGCAAGGGCTGCGGGTGCCCGAAGACGTGGCGGTCGCCGGATTCGACGACATCGAGGACGGCCGGTACAGCACGCCGACCCTCACCACCATCTCGCCGGACAAGGACCGGGTGGCGAAGACCGCGGTCGAGTTGCTGGACACCCGCATCGACGCCGGCCGGCGGGCGGGACACGGGGCGGCCGCCTGCCGTGAGATCGAGGCCCCCTACCGGCTGCTCGTCAGGGAGAGCACCGTGGGACGGGCCGGCTGACGCGCCTCCTCATGCGCCCGCGGCCGCACACGGTTTCACTGTCCCGCCCTTCCGCCGATGCGCTCGCGCAGGAAGTCGGCGTGGCCGTTGTGCCGGGCGTACTCCTCGGTCGTGCGCACCAGCACCTCGCGCAGTCGCACCGGCTTCCCGCCGTTGGCGGCGGTGACGTCGAGACCGGGCGCCCCGGCCACGAGCCGTTCCGCGAACGCGACCCCGGCCCGCCGGGTGTCCCACGCCTGCGCGACGGTCCCGGGGGCCGGGCAGCGCGCCGTTGAAGTATCCGTCGGGGCCGGCGCCGGAGCGGTAGTGCCGGGAGATGCCCTCCCCGGCCGTATGGCGCACCAGCCCCAGCAGCGACAGACTCGACGGAGCGGCGGGCCGGAGCGGCGGCATCGGGACCGGAGCACTTCGTCTCCGGCGTCAGACGCTGATCGCGCAGGTACCCGGTGAGTACGGCCCGCTCACCCTCGAACCCGCCGTCGGTCCGCGTGTCACTGTCGGGGTGTACGAACCCGTCGGCCCACCCGAAGCGAGGGACGGACCGCTGCTCCGACGGCCCGTCCTCCCCGGCGTGCCGGTGCCGTTGTCGCCGGGCTCACGGGCCGCCCGTCACGGCGCCGGGCGCAGGCAGGCCAGGGCCGCCGTGGTCAGTGCCGTCACCCCCATCCCGAGCGCCGCCGGATCGGGCGCGAACCGGGGGGTGTGGTTGCCGGGCACCGCCAGGAGCTTCTGCGTCGGCCCGTCCCCCGGGGCGGCCTCCCAGGCGCTCCACGGGGTGGAGCCGATGAACCAGAAGGCGTACGGGATCTCCGTCCCGCCGTTGTGCCCCGCCGCGCCGAAGTAGGGGAAGTCCTCGCTCCCCATCAGCGGGTCGTACTCGATCACCGCCGTCGCGCCGAACGCCTGCCGCTGCGCCTCGCTCACCCGTGCCACCGTCGCCGGATCGTTGGAGGTGACGGGGAAGTCGCTGGTGACGGTGATCTCCGGGGGCCGGGGACAGCCGGAGGCCGTGCACTCCGCCTCGGCGATGCGCCGTACCGCTTCCAGGACCCGCGCGCGTACGTCCGCGTCCTGCGTACGGATGTTGAGGGTGATCCGGGCCTCCTCCGGGATGATGTTCGCCTTGGTGCCGGCCTGGATCCTTCCCACCGTCAGTACCACGGCGTCCCTGGCGGACACTTCCCGCGAGACGACCGTCTGCAACCGGGTCACCAGATAGGCGGCGGTGACCACCGGGTCGACGCAGTGCTCGGGGGAGGAGCCGTGACCGCCCCTGCCGAAGATGCGGATGCCGACGTCCGTGGCCGCGGACATCAGCAGCCCGGCACGGTGGCCGACCGTACCCACGGGGGCCGGCCCCACGTGCTGACCGAGGACGACGTTGGGCCGCGGGAAGCGGGTGAACAGCCCGTCACCGAGCATGGCCAGCGAGCCCTGCGCACCGGCCTCGCCGGGCTGCCCGACGACCAGCAGCGTGCCGCCCCAGGCGTCCCTGCCGCGCACCAGCGCCTCCGCGGCTCCCACCAGGCACGTCATGTGCACGTCGTGGCCGCAGGCGTGCATCACGCCCGGCACGGTCGAGGCGTACGGAAGTCCGGTCTCCTCGGTGACGGGCAGCGCGTCCATGTCCGCGCGGAGCATCACCACCGGGCCCTCGCCGTTGCGCAGGAGGGCCACCACGCCGGTGCCGCCGACGCCTTCCGTCGTCTCCAGGCCGGCGTCGCGCAGGCGCTCGGCGAGCCGGGCGGCGGTGCGGTGCTCCCGCAGGGAGAGTTCGGGGTGCGCGTGCAGGTCCTGGTAGAAGGCGAGGAGGCGGCCCTCGTGCACGTTCGCTGTCAGGCGCCGGGCCGTGGCCCCAGCCGTGCTCGCAGCCGTGGGAGTGGTCTCCGGGACGGAAGTCTCCGGGGCGGAAGTCTCCGCGGCGGCATGGGCGTTCATCGGTTCTCCGGTGCGGGCAGGGACGGGACGCTTTCGGGGAGGCGGCGGGTGCACGGCTCGGCGGGCGCCCGGCCGGCCTCCTCGCAGGGGCCGTGCTCCACCACCCGCCCGTGGTGCACGACGGCGACCTCGTCGCTGGTGTGACGTACCACGGCGCGGACGCGCGAGATGAAGAGCATGGTCAGCGCCAGGACGGGCAGCGGGTTGCCCCGGGCCGTGCGCAAGCGGTCCTGGCCGAGTACGCCGGTGGCCTCCCGCCGTACGACGCGGGCGAGGACGCACACGTCGCCATCACCACCGGGGGAGGAGGGGAGGAGGAGCTGCCGCCCTCCCCGGGCGTACTGGACGAGATCGTGCACGCGGAGGTGACGAGCGCCGTGGAGACGGCCGGAACGGCGCTTGCGGTGAGTCGGGGACGTGGCACTGCACAACTCCCGGAGCGAAGGGGAACCCGGTGGGCTGCAAGAATCAGCGCTGCCCGGCCCCGCACCGGCGAATTGCAAGAACCCGCAGGAGGGTTGCCGCCTCATGCACGGAACCGCCACGCTGGATGAACTCGATCTCGCTCTGATCAACGCCCTCCAGCTCGATCCGCGCGCGCCGTGGAGCCGGCTCGCCGGTCCGCTGGGGGTGGATCCCGCCACTCTGTCGCGCCGCTGGGCACGGCTGAGGGAGAGCGGCAACGCCTGGGTGACCTGTTGCCCGGGTGCTTCCCAGGCCGAGTACGGGGCGTTCGCACTCGTCCAGGTGGCGGGCGCCCCAGGTGCTTGCGAGGAGGTCGCGGGCAGGCTCGCGCGCGACGTTCACGCGCTGAGCGTGGAGATCGTCACCGGCACGTACGACCTGCTCGTCACGGTGGCGACGCCGAACCTGCCGATGATGGGGCGGTACGTCCTGAACCGGCTGGGCCGGATGCCGGGCGTCACGGCCACCCGCACCCACCTCGTCCAGCGCATCCACCGGGAGGCGAGCCGGTGGCGCATGGACGCCCTCGACCGGCACCAGCAGCGCAACCTCCAGCGCTCCGGTGGGGGCCGCACCGCCCCGGGCCCCGCGAGCGTCGAGGAACGACGTCTGGTCACCACGCTGGCGGCCGACGGGCGCCTGTCCTGCGCGCGCCTCGGCGAGCTGCTGGACCGCCCGGAGAGCACGGTACGACGGCTGCTCGCCGCGGCGCTGGGCAGCGGACGGGCGGTGGTGCGCTGCGAGACGGCGCACCTGCCGGCCGGCTGGCGGGTCACGGCGACGCTGTGGCTGACGGTGCCGCCGGCGGAACTGGAATCCACCGCCGACGGACTGGCCGCGATGCGGGAGACCCGCCTGGTGTGCTCGACGGCCGGAGAGGCCAACCTGCTGGCGCAGATCTGGCTGCACGGTCTCAGCGACCTCTCGCGCTACGAGGCCCGGCTCGCCCGGCGCTTCCCGGCCGCCCGCGTGCTGGACCGCTGCACCACCTTCACCTGGGTGAAGCGGATGGGGCGGCTCCTGGACGCCGAGGGGCGCAGCGTCGAGTACGTGCGATGGAACCGGGCCGCCCCGTCCCCGTGGAGGGGTGAGACGGCCCGCGCGGTCCTTCGGTGCCTTCCGCGGAGCCGCTGCAGGGCGGGCCGGCGCTCCGGCGTGCACACCCGGGGCAGCAGCTCCTCCACGGCCTTGTCGACGCGGAAGGCCGTGGGGCCGCCGAAGTCGAAGGGATGTCCGACGATGTCCCGATCTGCCCCGTGCGGGGACCGTGGCCGACGCCGTCGAGGACGCAGCCGCCTGCCATGCCGTCACCCTGCGCCGGCACCGGTGACGCCCGGCGCTGTGGGATGGTGGCCGCGTGACGTTGGAGGATCTCGTCCGGCTGCGCCGGACCCGTGACCTGATGGACCGTGAATACGCGAAGCCGCTCGACGTTCCGGCGCTGGCGCGCGTCGCCCTCATGTCGCCGGGCCATTTCTCCCGCAGCTTTCGCGCCGCCTTCGGGGAGACGCCGTACAGCTACCTGATGACGCGCCGGATCGAGCGGGCGAAGGCGCTGCTGCGGCGGGGAGACCTGACGGTGACGGAGGTCTGCTTCGAGGTCGGCTGTACGTCGCTGGGGTCGTTCAGCTCGCGGTTCACCGAGCTGGTCGGCGAGAGTCCGAGCTCGTACCGGGCCCGCCGCCATGACGAGGGTGCTGCTGTCCCGGCCTGTGTCGCCAAGATCCACACGCGACCGGTCAGGAACGGAGAAGCGAAACCCGACGCCGGCCCATAGCGTGAAACGCATGGACATCAAGCTTTCACAGTGCTTCATCGCCGTCGACGACCACGACAAGGCGCTCGCCTTCTACCGGGACATTCTCGGCCTGGAGGTGCGCAACGACGTCGGGTTCGAGGGGATGCGCTGGGTGACCGTGGGGTCGCCCTCGCAGCCGGACGTGAACATCGTCCTGGAACCGCCCGTGGCGGACCCGAACGCATCGCCCGCCGACAAGCAGGCCATGGCGGAACTCATGGCGAAGGGTCTGCTGCGCGGCCTCATCTTCTCGACCGACGACTGCGACGCGACCTTCGAGCGCATCAGCATGGCGGGCGGCGAGGTGCTGCAGGAGCCGGTCGACCAGCCCTACGGCGTCCGTGACTGTGCCTTCCGCGATCCCTCGGGCAACATGCTGCGCTTCAGCCAGCCCCGCAGGCAGTGAGCTCCGGTCCCGCGAACCGGGCGCTGCCCTGCCGGCCCGCCCCTGCGCCCCGCATCCGCGGATATCTATTGCCACGGCGACAGAAATCCGTGCAATAGGCGGTGAGAGTTTATGACGTGCCGGGCGGAGTGATATTACTTGCCGCACTCCGCCGCTTGCGCTGTGCTATGTTGATCTCAGTTGCGGTTGTGGTTCCCAAAGACTTCAAGTGCTCTTACTGGCTCCTGTGCCGGTGGGCGCGCTTTTGTATTGCCGGTGTTGTTTTCCGGGCGGGACAATCATTGCGGCGACTCGGGCGCCCGCACAGTGCGGGCCCTTGGGCATTGCCCCGAAGGAGATATGACATGGCTACTGGCACCGTGAAGTGGTTCAACGCGGAAAAGGGCTTCGGCTTCATCGAGCAGGAGGGTGGCGGCCCCGACGTCTTCGCCCACTACTCGAACATCGCCGCTCAGGGCTTCCGCGAGCTCCAGGAGGGCCAGAAGGTGAACTTCGACGTCACGCAGGGCCAGAAGGGCCCGCAGGCCGAGAACATCGTTCCCGCCTGACGCTGAGGCGTACGACGGGGCTGGGGCCCGCACCTTCGGGGCGGGCCCCAGCTCGTTGTGTTGTCGCGGGTCCGATCCGTGCGCTGTCATCGTTCCGTGAACGGTGCAGTCACGCCGTGCTCTGTGGTCCTGCCCCGCAGGAGCCGGCGACGAAGGGCCGGGCGGGATGGGAGTTCAACGGTCCGAGTAGCTGAAATCCCCTATCGTCCACGCACTTACGTCCTCGATGGCGATGCGGTACATCCCGCCGGTTTCGGGAATTCCGAGACTGCCCTGGAGGATCCTCGCGACATGGAAATGCAGATGGGTGGGGGGCTTGTCCTGCTTCGGACGGAGGTCTGTGTCGGCGGCCATGAAGATGCCGGCGAACGGACCCAGCCGATCTGAATCCTTCAGTACCTCGGCAACCCGCTCCCGCCACACCGCCTCGGGAGCCAACCGTCCAGTGATGACAGCTCCACCGGCGACCACGGTGAGTGACATCTGATTGCAGTGCTCGGACTCCACCGTCGCGGCGACGTCAACAAGCAGATCATCAGGGTTCGACATGGCAGGTGATTTTACTACCGTTGAACCTCACGCCGGTAGGCCGACTTGCGGACGCCGACGAGGCGGGCGCCTCTCCGGCCCGGAGGTGCGGGACCCCTGTGCCCCTCCCGGAGCGCGCCACGTTCCCGGGCCGCGGTCCGGCTGCGGACGTCGTAATTCGGGATACGGACGCTCGGCGAAGTCGAATATGTCTCTTTGTGGGCACAGAAAATCAGGCAATGTGCGACGAAGGTTTATGGCATGACGGCCGGGGTGGTATTGCGTCAGGCTTCCGGTTGCTTATGTCGTGCTACTGTTGGGTAGCCTTACGGTAATGGTTGCCGAATTCGCTTTTCCGCCCATGGTGCGCTTTGGGGCGGGGCAACTCACGCGGCGACGCGAGGATCGCGCAGCGCAGGCCTTGAAACCGCTCACAAGGAGGTACGGCATGGTTACCGGAATCGTGAAGTGGTTTGACGCGGCCAAGGGCTTCGGCTTCATCGAGCAGGCAGACGGCGGCGCTGACGTGTTCGCTCACTTCTCGTACATCGCCGACCGGAGTCTTCTCGGGCTGCTCGAAGGCCAGGAGGTGGCCTTCGAGATCAGGCAGGGGCCCAAGGCTCCGCATGCGGTGAACATCGTTCTCGCCTGAAGCCGAAGAGCTGGCGTCGCGTCGCCCTGGCCCAGCCTCGCTTGAAGTCCCGGAACCCCGGGATGCCCGTGCGGTGTCTTCGGCATCGGCATCTCAGAGCGTCGGGGCCGGAGCCGGCCCCAGGGCCTTTCCGGAGGGAACCGAGAGGCAGGGTTCCCGCGTCCACCTGCTCAATGCGCAAGATCAACGATGTTGACAGGGGACCCCGGGCGTGAAGGACATGGCCACTCGATATCTCTACCTCACTCGGCACGGCGAGGCGTCAGCGGACGAGACGGCTCTGACCGAAGGCGGTCGCCGCCAAGCTGTTCTCCTCGGTGAACGGCTCCGTGGCGCCCCTCTGTCGGTGATCCACCATGGTCCGCTGCCCCGGGCGGAACACACGGCCCGGCTGATCGGTGAACAGCTCGACGGTGTCCCGCTGCATCCGTCGGAGCCGGCCGGGGACTACGTCCCCCACCTGCCGCAGAAGCAGGAACTGCCGCCGGATTCGGCCGGTCTCATGCTCGACTTCCTGGCCCGGTTTCCGGCGGACGACCGTGAACGGGGCCCCGCGCTGGCCCGGGAAGCACTTGCGGAGTTCACAGGGCCGGTCGAGGGCGGCCGGCCTCGTCATGAGCTGGTCGTCACTCATAACTTCCTCATCGGATGGCTGGTCCGAGCCGCCCATGACGCGCCCGAATGGCGCTGGATGGGTCTCAACCACGGCAACGCGGCTCTCACGGTCATCCGGTATACGCCCGGCAGGCCGTCCAGTGTGCTCCTGTACAACGACATGCGGCACTTGCCCGCAGAGCTGTGCTGGACAGGCTTCCCGCCCGAACTCCGCATCTGACCGGCAACAGCCGTCCGGGCCTCGGCGGAAGAGGTACCGGGCCGGATGGCGCCATGGCCGTGCCGGCCGGGCGCGGTCAGGGCCGGTAACGGGTGTCGGCGCGGTGTGCGGCGGCGCGCGCGAGAGCGTGGCGGGGACGGGCGAGAGTGATCTGGCGAATGAATTGATGGAAGCAGGCCAAGGCCGCTGCGGGGGGCAGGGCGGTGACTGCGATGCCGGGCAGGGTTCTGGGAGCCTGGGTGACGGAGAGGGTGACGGCGACGGCGGTGAAAAGCACCACGACCGCCCAGGCGTTGAGGGCGCGGCGACGGTGCAGGGCGGCGCGCAGGACGGTGAGACAGGCCACGAGCCAGGGACCGAAGACGAGCAGTGGCCAGCCGTGCACCAGGCCGGGTGCCACACCGGAGGCGGCCAGGTGTTTGAGCGGGTCGTAGGAGACCATCGCGCCGAGCACGCTGACCGTTGTCACGATGAAGGCGGTCAGGGCCGCCATGCTGAGGCTGACCACCTGCAGCCACGGCCAGGCCTTGAGAGGACTGGCCCGCCTGGGTTTGCGGCGGTTGTGGGAACGGGGGCGCGGAAACGCCGATGCGGTGTGCGGCGCGGAGGTCTGCAGCAGATGGGTGAGTTCTTCGTCCCAGTCGAATGTCCGCTCCCTGGCGGGGACGGGCGGGGAAAAAGCTTCCTGCAGGTCCATCGCCCGGTTGGCTGCCGGTGGCAGGCCGGGGCCGTGCGGGTGCGGTGGTGAATCGGAGGAGGCGGGGCAGGCATCGATCGGATTCGGCCGGTCATACATGGCGTGTCCGCCCCCGCAGGCTCTCTGTCGTACCGGAAGCGACGGGCGGCAGCTCGGGAGGCTGGGGCTCCGTGCGATTGCCGACGGGCCGGGAGCGGCGGTGAAAGTCGGTCTGAATCCGTTCCAGTCTGTGAAGGAATTCTTCGAGCAGGTCTGAGAAGAGGTACGGCCAGGGCTCCCCGGTCCCCCGTTCCTGGCTGTCGCGTGCTGGGTGTTCCCCTTCGGTGCCGGACAGACACGCTGAAGGGCCGGCGTCGTCGGCACGGCCCTCATACGGGGGATACGGCTTGGGTGGAGTCACTTCCCGTCAACGACCCCGGCCCGGGGACGGGTGTCCGGCGACCGGGTGACTGGTCACCGTCCGAGGATGATTCGTACGCCGCCGCCTTGACCCGGCCGTACATACAGTCCGGCCAGTGTGATCACCGGCACCTCCCGCCGGTGAAGAGCCGCGCCCCCCACCACGGGCCGCCGCCCGTCACCGAGGCGGCGGCGCGCACGGATCAGCCGAGCGGCTTGTCCAGTACGGCCTTGCGGTGGCTGAACGTCTCCAGCGAGTAGTGGCCGTGGTAACGGCCCATACCGCTCTCGCCGACGCCTCCGAAGGGCAGGTCGGACACGGTGAGATGAGCCACCGGAAGACCGAAGCCGACGCCGCCCGAAGAGGTCTCCGACACCAGCCGGTCACG
Organism: Streptomyces altiplanensis; assembly: GCA_003719395.1. GTDB lineage: Bacteria > Actinomycetota > Actinomycetes > Streptomycetales > Streptomycetaceae > Streptomyces > Streptomyces altiplanensis. The sequence goes on along the minus strand of RHMC01000002.1, from coordinate 80,053 downwards.
CGTCGTTCCGGATTCCGTGAACGCGTACAGCGCCAGCGGCTTGTCCCGGTCGTTGATGAACGCGATGGCCCGGTCGAGGTCTTCCACCTCCACGATCGGCAGAATCGGACCGAAGATCTCCTCCGCCATGACCGGGGAGTCCGGGGAGACCTCGGCCAGTACCGTCGGAGCGAGGTAGCGGCGCGTACGGTCGTGCTCGCCCCCGACGACCGGGCGGCCCGAGCCGAGCAGGCCGGTCAGCCGGTCGAAGTGCCGTTCGTTGACGATCCTGCCGTAGTCGGGCGAGTCGGCCGCATCGGTTCCGTACGCCGCCCGTACGGCCTTCTCCAGCGCGCCTTCGAGTTCGCGCGCGGTCTGCGGGTCGGTGAGCACGTAGTCCGGGGCGACGCAGGTCTGCCCGGCGTTGAGGAACTTCGTGGCCACGAGCCGGGAGGCCACCGTCCGCAGGTCCGTGCCCCGGTCGACGAACGCCGGGGACTTTCCACCGAGCTCCAGGGTCACGGGTGTGAGGTGCTCGGCGGCCGCACGCATCACGATGCGGCCCACGGTGCCGTTGCCCGTGTAGAAGATGTGGTCGAAACGCTGCTCCAGCAGGGCGGTGGTCTCCGGTACGGCGCCTTCCACCACGGCCACCGCATCGCTGTCGACGTACCGCGGCAGCAGTTCGGCGACGGCGCGCGAGGTGGGCAGTGCCAGCTCGCTCGGCTTCGCGACGACGCAGTTGCCCGCGGCGAGCGCGCCGACCAACGGGGCGAGCAGCAACTGCGCCGGATAGTTCCACGGTGCGATGACGAGGACGACGCCCAGCGGGTCCTGCACCGTCCATGCCGTCGCCCCGCCGAGGTGCGGCGGGACGTCGACGGGCTCGGGCCGCAGCCAGTCCTCCAGCCGCTCCAGGGTGTGGTCGATCTCGCGCACGGTGAAGTCGATCTCCGTACGGAAGGCCTCGCGCTCACTCTTGCCCAGGTCGGAGTGGAGCGCGGCGGCGAGTTCCTGACCGTGCTCGGTCAGCATGGTCCGCAGGCCGCGCAGCTGCTCCGTACGCCAGGCGAGAGGCTTGGTGCGTCCGGTCTGGAAGGTGGCGCGCAGCCGGGTGACGACATCTGCGGGCTGTTCGACGGTGGAGTGCACCATGGCTCCTCACTAGGGGGTGTGACCGCTCTCGCCGGCCCGGCGGCGGCTGCCGTGCGATGACGGCCGTGCAGCGAAAGCTTTACATGCATAGAGCAACCATGAGGTTCGGCGCCTTGTTCCCTGGGCTGCGAGCTCATTGCGACAGCCTGTGCCTGTGCCTGTGCGGGTGCGAGACGTGGCCCGGCGTCTTTCCGCAGCCCGCTCTCCGTGTGCGGCACCAGCCCGGGCGGCGCGCCGGGGGAGTCGGCCGGCGCCTTGTGCGGGTGGCCGACCGCAGCGTCGTGGGTCTCCCCGCGACGGCATGCCCGCCGTCCGGGCAGTCAGGCAACGGTGACGGCGTCCGATGCCCCACCACCCTCCGAACGGAAGAGGGCGCCGCGGGTCTGCTGGCCGGCCTTTTCGTACCGGTCGTCGGTGTCCTGGCAGGGGCCGGCCTGGTGCTGTACTTCGCCGGGGCCGTCGTCACCGTGGTCCGGGCGCGCTGGTACTCCCACATCCCGTTCCCCTGCTGTACGCCGCACCGGTGGTCGTGCCCCGGCGCTGGGGTCCGCCGCCCGAGCACCGTTTTGGCCCGTGACCGCGACCCGCGACCACCGGTGGACGATCGCGGGGTGCGCCGGGCGGTTCTCGCACCCCGCGCACCCCGTGGGCAGTGAGGACGTGGTCAGTCGTCGATACGGTCCATCAGCCCGCCGAGGTCCACGAACTTGAAGCCGGTGGACTCCCGGTCGCCCTCGCCGTCGGCCGAGGTGTTGTGACCGTCCTGCACGACGAGAAGGCCGCGCGGGTACTTGGTGCCGAGCGGGGCGTTGAGTACGGCCGCGCCGTCGCACTCCTCCGAGCCGTCGAGGGTCTGCGAGGCGGAGGTGACGCGGAAGCCGCCCTCGTACTCGTTGTCGTCCTCGAGCTCACGGTCGTACAGGGCGAAGGTGTTGTCCCCCTGGCTCGACGAGAGGACGTATCCGTCGCCGTCGGACTCGGTCAACAGCGTCAGGCCCTCCACGTCGGCCGAGATCCGGGAGCCGCCGAAGCCGGGGTCGGCGCCTGCTGCGCACTCCTCGGTCTCCTCGTCGTACACGCCCGGGACGCCGTACTCGCGGACCTTGTCGACGAGTTGCGGGGCGGCCGTGAGGTCGGCACGCAGGCGCCAGATGCCGACGTCCTCCTGACCGGCGTACAGCATGCCGTTGGCCGGGTCGACGACCATGCCCTCGACCTGGGGGAGTTCGCCCGGCTCGGCGCACGGGGACCAGGTGGCGCCGTTCGGGAGGCGGAAGGCGGACGGCAGGTCGAGTGTGCGGACCTTGCGGTAGCCGACCTTGCCGCCCGTGGTGGCGGTGAGCTCCAGCAGGGCGATGCTGGTGCGTTCACGGCGGCTGACCAGCGCGTAGGAGCGCCCGGTCGTGCGGTCGGTCCAGGTGGCCAGACCGTACGCCGTCTGCTGGTCGTTGATCTCGTCCTGCCCGCTGGAGAAGACCGGAGCGGCGGCCGGGTCGGTGATGTCGGTGAGCGGGCCGCCGGGGGCGGTCGCGGTCGATACGGTAGATCCGCAGCCGGTCGTTGCCGCGGTCGCTGGTGACGGCGACGTCGGCGCGCCCGGAGGACAGGCGAAGGCCGGTCACGAGGTCGACGTTGTTGAACCGGCCCGGAGCGTCGTCCGGATCGGCCGACGAGGGGGGCTGGATCGCCTGCACCTGGCGTGCGTCGAGGTCGTACACCCGCAGGCCGGCCTCCTTGGCGGTGGCGATGACCAGGCTGCGGTCGGGGTCGCTCGCGTTGCGCCAGATCGCCGGGTCGTCCGCGTCGGCGTTGAGCACCGCCTCGTCGTCGTAAAGCGCCGGGGTCTCGGCACGGGGGGTGACGGCGGGCAGCGGGTCGGCCGCAGATCCGTGCGCCTCGGCGGGTGCGGCCAGGGCGAGCGCTGCCAGGGCGGTGCTCAGTGCGAGAGCGGTCGAGCGGAGGGCGTGGTGTCTGGTCACGAAGAGCCTCTCAATGTCAAGAACATGGCAAGCGCAGCGTGAGCATCGAATGGCCAGCTTGACCGCAGGACATGGGAAGGAGACGTTCCGGTGTGCGAGGCATGAACAAGCCGCCCCGTCACCTGTCCGGCCAACCGAACGCGGCAGTGGGCGGTTCGGGCTGATACCGGCCCGGGGCGGGCCCGGTGGGGCGGTCGTGGCCGACGCACCCGCCCGGCCCGCTTCCGTCACCGGACGCTGGACCCAATGTCCGGTTCCGGCAGCTCCGGCAGCCGGGGCTGACCTCATTCTTCGGGTTCTTCCACGATCACCAGGGTGCCCGGGCTCCCCGGCCGGACAGCGTGCCGGGCACCTGCCGGCACCAGGTACATCTCGCCCGGCCCCACCGGCACCACGGCGCCGTCCACGACCAGCTCCAGCCGGCCGTTGAGCACGAACAGCAGCTCGGCGGTGCCGTGCGTCTCCTCCGCGACCGGCAGCTCGTCCGTGCGCAGGACCTTCACGCAGGCCGCCCCCACCCGGCCCAGCGGACGGGAGCGCCAGGCGTCCGGCAGCGCGGCCGCGGTCTCGAACACGTTGATCAGACTCGTGACATGCCTCTCCGCGGGCTTCTCCAGCCGTGCGGAGAGAAGCCCGTACATCGCGGTCAATGGATGTCTGGAAGCTGTCCGACCAGGGACAACGAGCGGTCGACCGTTCGGTAAAACCTCCCGCCGCGACGGCTCGTGACATCACGACGGAACGGTTCCAGGCCCGCGGCGGGTCCGGGTGGGGCCGCCGGGCCTCAGGACACGGTCCGGGCGAGCCGGAAGCCGAGGTCGTCGATTGCGAACGAGGGGTGACTGCGGCGGCGTACGGAGGCACCGCAGCCCCGCGTCGACTCGGCCCACCCCCCACCGCGGAAGATGCGGTAGGAGCCGTAGACCTCCTCGTCGTAGAGATCCCAGCACCACTCCCAGACGTTGCCCAGCATGTCGTGCAGTCCCCACGGGTTGGGTGCCTTGCCGCCGACGTCGTGGACCCTGCCCCCGGAGTTGTCCGCGTACCAGGCGATGTCGTCGATCTCCCCGTACCGGTACCCGCTGGTGCCCGCCTTGCAGGCGTACTGCCACTCCGCCTCGGTCGGCAGGCGATAGCCGTCGGACGCCCAGTCGCAGGTCACTTCCCCGCTCTGTGCGTCGCGGGAGTACGCCCGGTCCAGTCCGGACCGGACCGAGATCCGGTTGCACACGTCGATCGCGTCGAGCCAGCTGATGTTCGTCAGGGGCGAGGTTCCGCTTGCGGAGGGGGGGAGATCCACCCCCGTGACGGCCCGGTGGAGGTCCACCGTGACGGGATACCGGCCGAGCAGGAAAGGAGCGATCTTGGCCTGCCAGCGGGTGCCGCGCCGGTCGTCCCGGAGGTCCACGGTGCCACCGGGGACATGAACCATCGAGGGGGCCGTCGGGTCGTCGGCGGGTGGGTGCATGCGGTGGGCCTCTCTGTCCGGACGACCACGAGGTCGTCGCACGCCCACGATACGGGGGAGGCCCGGGGCGTGAACGCCCCCTGGAATTGCCCCGATTCCGCAGCCGGCGGCCGGGAGAACGGCTGCCGGGCGGCCGGCCGCGTCAGCAGGTCAACCTGCGACCGAGTCCTTTCCGGCGGCACGTTCCGGGTCGCAGGCGATCAGGCAGACCGCGCTGACCAGTGCCATGGCCGCGAAGGCGACGGCGACGGGGGGCCAGGAGTTCCCGGAGGCACTGAACAGCCAGGTCACCGCGGCCGGCGCCAGGGTGCCGAGGAGGCCGGCCGTCTGGAAGCTCATGGACAGGCCCGTATAGCGGACGCGGGGTGCGAACCAGCCGGAGACGAGCGTGCCGATCGAGGCGTACGCGATGGTGCTGGCGAGCATCGGCAGGCACATGGCCAGCCACAGCCCGGTCACCGAGCGAGTGCCGACGAGCCAGAACATCGGGAAGGCGACGACCAGGTGGAGCAGGATGCCGGTGAGTGTCACTCTGCGGAGTCCGAAGCGGTCGGCCGCGAGGGCGGCGAGCGGGGTGCACACGATGACCACGACGGCTGCGGCCGTGCCGGCGCCCGCCGCCTGCGCGTCGGTGAAGCCGAGTTCGGTGACGGCGTACGTCGACATGAAGGTGACGACGACGTAGTAACCGCCGACGGTGATGAGGAAGGCACCGGAGGCGAGCAGCCAGGTCTTCCAGGCGTCGCGGACGACGGCGACGAACGGTGTCGCCTGCTTCTTCCCGGCCTGTTCCTGCTCGGCGAGGCGGGCGGCTTCGAACTCCGGTGACTCCTCCATGGAGCGGCGTATCACCAGACCGACGAGGACGAGTACGGCGGAGAGGAGGAAGGGGATGCGCCAGGCCCAGCCGACGAGGGCGTCGTGGCCGAGCATCGCCACCAGGGCGAAGGCGCCGGTGGAGAGGAAGTAGCCGACTCCGTCGCCGACTTGGGGGAAGGACCCGAAGAACGCCTTGTGCCGCGGCGGGGCGTGCTCGACGGCGAACAGCACCGCGCCAGCCCCACTCGCCGCCGACCGCGAGGGACTGGATCATACGGATGAGTACGAGAAGGAGGGGCGCGGCGACGCCGATGGAGGCGTGGCCGGGGAGCAGGCCGATGCAGAAGGTGGCGCCGCCCATCAGGGTCATCGACCAGATCAGGGCGCGCTTGCGGCCGTAGCGGTCACCGATGTGTCCGAAGAGTACGGCGCCGAGGGGGCGGCCGAGGGATCCGACGAAGAGCGTCGTGAACGACATGAGGGTGCCCAGCGCACGGTTCATGTCGGGGAAGAACAGTTCGGGGAAGACGAGCGCGGCGGCGGTGGCGTAGATGCCGAAGTCGTACCACTCGACGCTGGTGCCGATCAGTGAGGCTCCGGCGACTTTCCAGGGGCTGGACCGGCGCCGGGATCCTGGAGTCGTTTCGGCACCTGCGGCTGTGCTCATGCGCGTACTCCTTCACGGCCGGCTTCACGGTCGGCCGACCCATTGGGTTTGGGCGGGATCCAAAAGTGATGGGGCGACGCTAGGTGCCCCGTCTGTGGGCGTCAATAGGATCTGGGCAAAGTCCAATAACATGGCGGCCCAGGGGGCACGGCAGGAGGCGCGTGGCCCGCGACGGCCGGGGAGAGCGCATGGGCGGCAGCGGCAGCAGGAAGAGCGGCGAGCGGGCGGCGTCACCGGGCGGTGCCCGGCAGGCGACGTCGCACGCGGTGGTGGCCGAGGCGCTCCGCCAGCGCATCGCGCTCGGCGGTTTCGAGCCCGGCGACCGCCTGCCCACGGAGCGCGAACTCGCCGCCACCTTCGGCGTCGGCCGCAACACCGTACTCAGGCGCTGCGCGAGCTCGCCGAAGAGGGGTTGGTCACGACCACCCTGGGGCGCTCCGGCGGCACCAGGGTGACGCCGGCGAGGCCGGGCCGGGGCGGCGCGCGGGCCACGATCACCGCGGGCATCCGGGCCTCGCTGCGGGACTACATGGAGTACCGGCAGGCGATCGAGCCGTTCGCGGCGCGGCTGGCCGCCGAACGCGGGGCGGGAGCGGCCCGCCGCGCCGCTCGTGTCGCTGCTCGACACGGAGGTCGCAGACCTCGGCGAGTACCACCGCGTCGACACCGCCTTCCACCTCGGCATCGCGGCGGCGGGCGGCAACGAGGTGCTGGCGGAGGCGGTGGCGCGGGCCCGTACCGAGATGTTCGTGGGCAGCAACGCCCTGTGGCTGGGCTCGGACTGGAGCCGGGTCTACCCGGCGGACCGGGACTTCGGTTTCGCGTTCCGGGAGGAGCACGAGGCGATCGCCCTCGCGGTGCTGGCCGGCGACGGGGATGCGGCGGAGGCCCGGATGCGGGAGCACCTGCGCGACTCGCACCGTCAGTTCCTGGCGCTGCTGGGCCAGTTCGCCACACAGGGCTGAGGGCCGGCCGCCTTGCCGATTGACGCCCCAGGCAAGGGCGCATACGCTCCAGAATGGATCCAGTGGAGACCCAATAGGCTGACCACTCGGACACTTCCGATGTTCCGGCAGCGCGCGACAGGAGAGACGCCCCGTGCACTCTTACGACGAGGACCTCACCCAGCAGGTCATGGACCACCTCCTGCACCGGCTCCGGCTGGACCCGCCGCCGCTCGGCCGCCTGGGGGACCACCAGGAGCTGACACTGGCCCTGAAGGACGCGATCGGCCCGGCCCCGCAGCCCCCGGCCGACGTACTCCGCACGTACACCGGCGCACTCGAACCGACCGTCGTCTCCTGCGACCATCCGGCGTTCCTGGCCTTCATACCCGGCGCCCCGACAAAGGCCGCGGCCCTCTTCGACATGGTGCTGTCCGCGTCCTCCCTGCACGGCGTCTCCTGGCTGGAGGCCGCGGGCGCGGTCGCCGCCGAGAACCAGGTACTGCGCCTGTTCGCGGACCTGGCGGGGCTGCCACCGTCCTCCGGCGGCTGCTTCGTCAGCGGCGGTTCGGCCGGCAATCTGTCGGCCCTCGTGGTCGCGCGTGACACCGGCCGCCGCAGGCTGGGCCTCGACGAGCGCGCGCCGGTCCGGATCGCGGTGAGCGACCAGGTCCATTCCTCGGTCGGCAATACGCTGCGCATCCTCGGCGTCGAGGCGCTGGTGGTCCCCACCGCCGACCACCGCCTGACCGGCGAGGCCCTCCGTACCGCCCTGGACGCGGCGGAGCGGGACGGCGGCGCGCCGGTCGTAGCCGCTGTCGCGACCGCGGGCACCACCAACGCCGGCATCATCGACGACCTGGCGGGCGTCGCCGAACAGACCCGCGGCCGGAACCTGTGGCTGCACGTCGACGCGGCGTACGGCGGCGGAGCGCTCTTCGTTCCCGAACTGCGGGAGCGGCTGCGCGGCATCGAGCACGCGGACTCGCTCGTGGTCGACCCGCACAAGTGGATGTTCGCGCCCTTCGACTGCGGCGCCCTGCTCTACCGCGACCCGAAGCTGGCCCGCGCCGTCCATACGCAGGACGCCTCGTACCTGGACGCCATCCACGGAGCCGACGGCGACACCGAGCCGTGGAACCCGAGCGACTACGCCTACCACCTCACGCGCCGCCCCCGCGGCCTGCCCCTGTGGTTCTCCCTCGCCGAGCACGGCACCGACGCCTACCGCGACGCCGTGGCCAAGGGCGCGGCCATGGCCCGCCGCACGGCCCGTCTGGCAGAGCGGACAGAGGGGCTGGAACTCCTCCGCGAGCCGGAACTGACCGTGGTCCTGATCCGCCGGACAGGCTGGCAGCCGTCCGACTACTACGCCTGGTCGAAGAGGCTCCTGGCGGCGGGCACCGCCTTCGTCACTCCAAGCGTCTGGGAGGGCGAAACGGTGGCTCGCCTCGCCTTCCTCCACCCGGACATCACCGAGGAAACAGTCCGCGAAATCCTCGCCTCGCTGCTCACCGGGGACCACTTCCCCGCATAGGCCCTTCGGGGCGGTGGGCCCGGCCGTCCACGAAGACGTGACGTACGGAGGTCTCGTCGCGACCGGGGTCGCCGAGCGTCACCCGGACCGGATCGGCGGCTCGCTGTCGAGGTACGGTCTCGTGCAAGGCGGCGCGGCCAACCGGAACAGCACTCTCGGCACGGTCTTCGCGCTCCGGACCCTGCCGGCCCCGGACCCGGGCATCGAACGCACCGGTTTCGAGGACGGAGCGGCAGCGCGGACCACCGCGAACGCCCTGGCGGCGAAGGTCGACGACGCCCAGCGGACACCCGGGGGCCGCGCCCGTATCGCGCTCGCCGCGCGCTCTCCGCGATGTTCCGGGACACAACGACACCTCGCAGCCGAAACCGGAACCGGCCGACCGGGAAGCCCGGCGGGCCGGCCAGGTACGCGGCGGTCGCCGACTAGCCGCGTACCGCGGCCTTCGCCCGGTGGCACGAGGCGCAGAGCCGCGTGGGCGGCAATCCGTCGTGGAACACCGGAGCCGGCCGCACGGCCGTGCTCCGCCGGACCTCGGCGTACAAGGAGGTGACGGATCTCTACCGGTCTCTACCGGGAGGCAGGGATGCCGTTGCGCGTCGACCTCGCGGCCCTGAACCGCGCCCCCGCATCAGCGCGGGCCCGGCAGCCGTCGCCCGGCTGAGCCGCACCAGCGTGTTCACCGGGAAACCGACCGGTGCCCAGCTCAACATCCACACCATCGGCGATGCGCTGATCCGGTGGGCCACCTCGCCGGATGCGCCCATCGCCCTTGCCCGGCGGACACGCGCCGATGACCGCACGCCTCCTGCCCGGAGCCGGGCTCCCGGCAGTGCCACGCGCGCGGTGGAGCCGGGACTCCCCGGCCGGCATTCGGGTATTCGGGTATATCGGGTAGGCAGACGATGTCGAAGAGCACTAATTGGCCGTTGCTCTCTGGTGAGGGACAGTTCCGCCGTGTAGCGTTGCTGTCAGATGTCGTGGTTCGCAGTACCTGCCCGCGCTCCGGCGTGGGCGTTTCGCTGTGCAGTGCCTGAGGACCAGGGCGATCACCTCCGGGTCCGCGCGGTGCGGATCCGATATCGACTGAGAGGCACCAGCATGGCCAGCGGAACCGTCAAGTGGTTCAACTCCGAAAAGGGCTTCGGCTTCATCTCCCAGGACGGCGGCGGACCGGACGTCTTCGCGCACTACTCCAACATCAACTCCTCCGGCTTCCGTGAGCTCCAGGAAGGCCAGACGGTCACCTTCGACGTCACGCAGGGCCAGAAGGGCCCGCAGGCGGAGAACATCACCCTCGCCTGATCCGGCATCAGCGCACCAGGCCCCCGGAGCGCATGCTCCGGGGGCTGGTGCGTCCGCTGGGGCACAGTGATGCCGCCGCTAAGAAGCCGGACGAGCTGAAGGCAGCCGCTCGGCACCCTTGAGCGCCGCCCGTTCATGGCCTGGCGGCGCTCGATGACGTAGATGACCTCTCGGCCGTGCAGCACGGAGAGATGGGCGTGGTGCCCCGTGCTGCCGACGAGTTTCGCCGGCGGCACCCGTGCGAGGCGCTCGGTGCCTGGCGGCTGTAGCCGGACGCCGGCTCGAAAGCGCTGACGCCCAGGCCGTAGCGCCGTTCCTCCGGCAGGTGCACAACGAACCCCTCGCGCGAGGGAGTCGGAGCAGGTGGTACGTCGCCGACCGGGACAGCCGGACATCACGGCTGATCGCCGCAGCCGGTACGGGGCCGGCCCGGCCTGCGAGGTGACGGAGAACGGCCAGCACCTGAGCGGCAGCTGGAACAGAAGACATATCGTGGGATTACGTCCGCCGGGCGGTCTGATCGCGTACCGCTCGACCGTCGTCCGGGCTACGAGACGCAATACAGCCGACGGCACCGACCGCACACGCACGGCCTGGCGGTCCCGACGAAGCCGCGGCGTTCTCCGGTGAGCGCTCCGGCCGGCCGGCGGGGCTGCGCGCGTTTCGTCGTGGTGCTGTCCCGGGCGGGCCCCGCCTCCCCACCGGGGAGACGGGGCCCGTACGCATCGGGACCGGTCAGTGGAAGGTGATGTAGCCGTTGCCGTCGCGGTCGTTGCCGCTCTTGCTGTAGGAGTGCACGTCCGCACGGCTGCCGGAGGGCTTGTACAGGTAGATCGTGTCGCGGTCGTTGTTCCACAGGAAGTTGCAGTTGTCGCGGTAGACCACGTTCTTGGCGTCGGAGTCGGTGCCGTTGCCGCCCCGGAGCTTCACGTAGTCGCCGGGCTGCAGATAGTGGTTGGCCGTGAACGCGAAGCGGTTGCCGGTGGCGTCCTTGACGACGTAACCCTTGAGATTCACAGTCGCCGAGGACGAGTAGTTCTTGACCGTCAGATATTCCTCGTCGGTGTTGCCGGAGGAGCAGCTGTTGGAGTCCCGGCCGGGTGCGTCGTACTGGACTCCGCGGACCTTCAACGCCGAGGAGTACTCGGCGGCCTGGGCCGGGGTGGCGGCAAGGACGGCCAGTGCGCCGGCCGCTATGGACACGGCGATGACAGGATGCTTACGCAAGAGAGGTCCCCCCTCAATAGTGCTGATGAGCGGCAGAAGCCTACAGACACCATGAGCAGTTGGTTGAACTTCCTACGTTTCTGTCCCGGACCTCGGCCGCACAGCGCGACGGCGTACCGCGAGCTCGGGGGCGTCACCGCGCGACGGGCGGTCCGGCCGGCTGTTTCCGGCCAGTGATGCGGGGCACCCGACCGGGGAAGCTGCCTCGACCGGCAGCATGCCGTCAAGCCGGTCGGGACACCTGTCCGGCGCCGTGCGACAGGCGCCGCGGCCGGCGGGGACCGCGCGGGTGTCGACCGGGAAGGGACTGCTCTTCATGTGCCGATGGCTCGCCTACTCCGGAACCCCTGTCCTGCTCGGCGACATTCTGTACAAGCCCGCCCACTCCCTGATCGACCAGAGTCTCCATTCGCGGATGGGGGTCGAGACGACCAACGGCGACGGGTTCGGCATCGGCTGGTACGGCCCCGACGCGGCCACGCCGGCCATCGTCCGGGACACCGGCCCTGCCTGGAACAACCGCAACCTGCAGGAGATCGCGGACCATGTCCGCTCATCGCTGTTCTTCGCCCACGTCCGTGCCTCGACCGGCACGGCCGTGCAGCAGTCGAACTGCCACCCCTTCCGCCACGGCCGGTGGATGTGGATGCACAACGGTGCGATCACCGACTTCCACCGGATCAGGCGCGACCTCTGCATGGCCATCGATCCCGCGCTGTTCTCCTCACTGGAGGGGTCGACGGATTCGGAAGTGATGTTCTACCTGGCGGTCACCCTGGGCCTGGACCAGGACGCCCCGGGTGCCGTTGCCCGGATGGCCGGGCTGGTCGAAACGCTGGGTCTTGAGCACGGAGTGGAGTTCCCACTCCAGATGACCATCGCCGTGACCGACAGTGAGCGGCTGTGGGCTTTCCGGTACTCGAGCCAGAAGGCGTCGCGGTCGCTGTTCGTCAGCAGCAGGATGGAGGCCGTGCGGGTTCTCCACCCCGACCTCGCTTTCCTGCAGGGGGTCTCCGACGAGACCCGCCTCATCGTCTCCGAGCCGTTGGGCGATCTTCCGGGGGTCTGGAACGAACTTCCCGAGAACAGCTGCATCGCCGTCCAGCCGGGTGAGGACGAGCTGCTGCCCTTCGCGCCACAGCCCGTGTAACAGGCGTGGCCCGGCAGGTGTGATCCGCCCCGCGCCGCGCACCCCGGGCCCATGGTGGTGCAGGCGAAAACCAGGTGACCCGGCCGGCCCGAACCGTGCAGGATCCGGGTATGACGCAGAATCAGAACGTGAAGGCGGCGCAGCAGGACGCCGCGGACAACGACCGCGTCCTGCGCCGGCTCGACCGGGCAGCCGGCAGGGGTGACCTGGTGCGCGTCCACCGGTCATCCGTTCCGCGGACCGGATCGAGGGCTTCGTCGTCGGCACGACCCCCGCCTGGACCTTGCTGGCGCCCTGCACGGACGTTCAGCTCGACGGCTGGGCGGCGGTCCGTACCTCGGACATCACCAAGGTCGTCGGCGGGGTGACGGAACAAGCCTGACCGTCAGAGCACTGCGCCGCCGGGGGCAGTGGCCGGTGCGTATGCCCGGTCATGCGGTCCCACTGGACGGCCTGCCCGCTCTGGTGGAGGCCGCCTGCCGCGGTTTCGGCCTCATCTCGCTGCATGCTGAACGGCATGTACCGGACACCTGCTGGATCGGCACGGTGACGGACCTGCGGCCCAAATCGCTGCGGTTGCGAGAGGTCGACACAGGGGCGCGATGGTCCACCGACGCGACGAAGTTCCGTTTCAAGGACATCACCCGAGTGGAATTCGGCGGCCGGTACGAGCAGACCCTGCGGGAATTCGCCGGCCCGTACCGCTGAACCGGCGGCGTCCGGTTGCCGCCCCCGCGACAGCTACGTATGACGTCCAACCCTATGAGGACTTCACCAGTCTTCTCCGTGACCGCCCCCATGGTCGCACCTATGAGGAGACCGTCATTTCCGCGATACGCAAGACCCTGACCGCCACCGCTGTCGCCACCGTGGTCCTGACGGCCTCCGCCGCCTGCGGCACGGTGGAGAACCTGTCCGCCGGGCAGAAGCTCGACCGGGCCTTCGACCAGCTCGGCAAGGAGCACTCGCTCTCCTTCGAGCTGGACCTGGACGCCGACGCGAAGACGCTGAAGGCGCTTGACGCCGAGGCGGAGCCCGGTGGGGAAATGCCGGACGAGACGGCCGAGTTGTTCAGCGGCGCGCGGATCTCCGTCTCCATGCAGTCCAAGAAGCCGTTCGACGAGTCCGACGACAAGGACTTCACCGGCATGGCCGTCAAGTTCAGCGGTCCCGGCGGCGACTTGTTCGAGTACCGGGTGGTCGGCGAGTACACCTACTTCCGTGTCGATGTGGACGGCTTCGCGAAGATGACGGGCATTCCCATGCCGTCCGCCGGCGAACTGCCTGAGAGCGCCGGTGCGTTCAAGGAGATGCTCAACGGTGAGTGGGTCAGGGTCGCGACGGAGGAATTGAAGAAGACCCGCGACGAGATGGAGGAGATGCGGGCGCCGGAAGGCGGGAAGCCCTCGGCGGAGCCCACGCTCGATGCGAAGGCGCAGAAGAAGCTCATGAAGGTGCTCCGGGAGGTCATCGCCCGGGAGGTCGACTTCAAGACCTCCGAGGAGGAGGGCGGCACCGAGCACATCATGGCCACCGGCCCCTTCCGCGCTCTGCTGACCGAGCTGTTCGACGAGGTCCGCCCGCTGGCGGAAGAACTGCCGTCGGGTGCCGGGCTCCCTACGGCCGAGGACCTCGAGGAAGTGCCGGACAAGAAGGTCACAGCCGACTTCACGCTCAGGAACGGGGCGCTGACCGAGGTGTCCGTGGACCTGGCCAAGCCGGCGGAGAACGCGAAGGTCAAGAAGTTCGCGCTGGTGCTGCGGATGGGCAGGGGCGAAAAGGCCACGGCTCCGGCCGGAGCCACCGAGGTGAAGCTGGACGAGCTGGTGGAGGGCTTCTTCCAGGGAGCCTCGGAAGAGATTTTCGCGGAAGAGGGTTTCTCGGAGACCGTCCGGGGATGACGTCCGATCCCCCGGCGGAACCGGGTCTGGCACGGGATCGGCGTCACTGCCTGGAGGTGAAGGAGCCCATCACCACGCCGTCGTGCGGCGATGGCATGACATTGCGGCGAAACGGCCGGGGGCATTTGGCAGACATCGGGCGACAGCTCGTGCGATCCGTCCGGGCAGCTGTTGTGGACCTCATCCGCATTGTCCGGCGCATGTCTTTCCAGAAGTACGCGTACCGGTGGGCCCCTTCCCCCAACCGGGTGGGCGGCCCCGCAACGGCACTGCGCCGAAGCGCTCGATCCGTTGCGCATGCGATGGTGGCCACGGCTTGCAGCAGCACGTGACGGAGGATGTCCCATGTCGAAACCACCGCTTCCCGAAGAGGCAGTCGCGATGTTGACGAAGGCCAATCCGGCCGTTGTCACGACTCTGCGCCCGGACGGCCGGCCGGTGTCCACGGCCACCTGGTACCTCTGGGAGGACGGCCGGGTACTGGTCAACATGGACGAGGGACGCAAGCGCCTGGAGCATGTGCGCAACGACCCGCGGGTGTCGCTCACCGTGCTCGACGAGGGCAACTGGTACACGCACATCAGCATCGTCGGGCGCGTCACCGAAATCAGCGAGGACGAGGGGCTGGCCGACGCCGACCGGTTGTCCCGGCACTATCTCGGCAAGCCCTACGCGCAGCGGGACCGCCGCCGGGCCAGCGCGTGGATCGAGATCGACCGCTGGCACGGATGGGGCACCTTGAAGGACAGCGACCAGCCCGGTTGATGCTGGCCTGGCCTGGCCTGGCCTGGCCTGGCCTGACCGCGACCGTGCCCGGGGGCCGTCCTCGAAGAGGATTCCGCTCGCGGGCACGCCGCGAAGGGGTGGCAGCGGTGGGCGCAGGAGGCGGTCCACCCGCCGCAGCCCTGACGGGAGTTGCTGGGAGCGGCGGTCCGCTCGGCAGTCGCCGGCGCGGGCGAGGACCACGCCTACGGCCGGCCGGTCTTCCGGCGGCCGGCCGGGCACGAGGACAGGGACCCTGCCGCGTCCAGGAGATCCGACGGCGGGAAAGCGCGGCTCCACCACCGCCTTGCCGGCTGACACCGGCGGTGTCAGTGGGGCTTGCGACGATGGTCGCATGAGCCACGTGATCACCATGAAGACAGTCACTCTGAGCCGGACTCTTGCCTATGTGCGGGGTGATGGGCTCACCGCCCAGCAGGAGCAGATCCTGGACACCATGCGCGAGCGGGCGCAGGCTGCTCAGCGCGGCCTCGACCATGAGGGCATCGACTGGGGCATCACCGTCCCCGAGGCCCTGGAGCACCTCGTCGCCGGACGGGCCGACGCGGTGGGCCCGTACGTGGGCAACGCCTACTACACCGCGTTGCTGACCGTCGTCGAGTGCACCGGATCCGACTCCACCGACGTGGGCGTGTACTCCAAGCCCTCCACGTTCTTCGGCCTCATGGACCGGGAACTCCGCACTCTGGGAGTCCCGGCCGACCTGCTGCCGTACGGTTTCCTGTACGCGGATCTGCCCGAGGGCATCCCCTTCCGCATTCCGGGCCCCATGGACGGCTACCCGGCCATCGGCCACCTCCCTCTGGCCAAGGCCAAGGCTGTCGCCGACGCCTATACCGCGGTACTCGACCGCATCGACGGCGCCTTCACTCATGAGGTCAAGCGCCTCATCGAGATGTTCGAGCTGGAGCACGAGGAGTGGCAGTCCGCCCTTGAGCACGGCCACACCATGGACACGATCCTGTTCTGGATCGTGGGCTGACCCTGACTCACCGCCAGGTGTCTTTACGGGCTCCGGTCGTCCTGGTGGCCTAACCGACGAGGGCCTCGTCGATCTGCCGGGTGGTCTGTGCGGCGACCCGGGGATTGACGGCGGTGCAGGCGGCGCAGGCGTTCAGGCCGGTGGCCAGGGCCCAGCCGCGGCCCCGGGCCCAGGTGGCGTCGTCCACGCCGAGTGCGGCCCGGAAGGCGGCCCGGCTCCCGGCCGGCATCAGGGCGAAGGCGATGGTCAGGTCGCAGGCCGGGTCACCGGCGCCGAGCCGCGCCGAAGACGATGACCGCGCTGAGGCGGCCGTCGACGGTCAGCAGGTTGCCGGTGTGGAAGTCGCCGTGGAACCAGGCCGGAGGGCGATCCCGTCCGGGGGCGATCAGCGCCGCGTCCCACGGCCCGGTCATGGCCGTGGCGTCGAACACGCCGTCGGCCTGCGCGATGGCGGCCCGCGTCGCGCGGTCCCGGACGGGGAGGCCCGCGGACGTGTCCTCGGCCAGGACGCCCTCGGGCGCGAACTGCTGAAGAAAGGTCAGGAACTCCGCCAGTTGGACCGCGGCCTCGGACGATCCGGCCAGTGCCTCGACGGTCGCCACCTCGCCGTCCAGCCAGCGGGACACCGCCCATGGCCATGGATGGCCGAAGTCGGGCTCACCCACGCCCACCGGTACCGGGACGGCCAGTGGCGGGTGAGGGGCGAGCCGGGGCAGCCACTCGGCCTCTTTCCTGGCCTGCCCGACGGCCCCGGCGTGGCGGGGCGGCCGGACGTCAGCTCCTCGCCCAGCCGGTAGATCACATGGTCCGAGCCGGCCGGGTCGAGCAGTTCCGGAGGCAGCCTGGTCCACTGCGGGAACTGCGTATCGACCAGGCGCCTGACCGGCGTGGCATCGATCGCGGGAGGGGCGTCCGTGGTTCTCGCGGTGGCCAAGAGGAGCTCCTGCGGTCGGCCCGCTCCGTGCGGCAGGCAGGGGGGCCGTCACAGTGGGCCGCGGGCCCGGCTGTCGACCGGATTTCCCGGCCGGCCGCCACCGGGCGTCGTGCGCACAATCGTTCAAGACCGTCCCGCGCGCCGGCGTCTACAACGGTGGAGGTCCGGAAGTCACCGGAGCAGCCGGCGCCGTGCGCCGGAGCGGGAAGGGAGCGCGGAAATGGATACGGCTGTGGGATTCATCGGCCTGGGCGCCATGGGGCAGCCCATGGCGCTCAACCTGGCGCGGGCGGGCACTCCGCTCGTGGTCTGGAACCGCTCACCCGGCAGGTGCGAACCGCTGCGGGCCGCGGGCGCGCAGGTGGCGGCGGGTCCCGCCGAGGTCTTCGCCCGGACGCTCGTCGACATCCTCATGCAGGCCGACGACTCCTCGACGGACGCTGTGCTCGGCCGCGGCACGCCGGACTTCGAGGCACGCGTCGCGCACCCACACCCTCGTCCCCATGGGCACGAACGCACCCGACTACTCCCGCGGCCTCGAGGCCGACGTGCTGGCGGCGGGCGGCAGCTACGTCGAGGCCCCCGTCTCCGGGTCGCGGGGGCCGGCCGAGGCGGGGCGGCTCGTGGCGATGCTGGCCGGCGGGACCGGTGCCGTCGCGAGAGTGCGGCCGCTGCTTCGTCCCATGTGCCATGAAACGGTTGTCTGCGGGCGGGTGCCCGCAGCGCTCGTGACGAAGCTCGCGGTCAACCTGTTCCTGATCACCATGGTGACGGGGCTCGCGGAGGCGTTCCACTTCGCCGAACGTCACGGCCTGGACCTGCGGCAGTTCCGGGACGTCCTCGACGCCGGCCCGATGGCGAGCGGCGTCTCACGGGTGAAGGCGGCCAAGCTGACGGCCGGAGACTTCGACGTGCAGGCGTCGATCCGCGACGTACTCAAGAACAGCGGGCTGATCGCCGAGGCCGCCCGGACGGCGGGCCTGGCCTCCCCCTTGCTGGAGGTCTGTCACGCCCTTTACGGCGAGACGTCGGCCCTGGGGCACGCCCGGTCGGACATGGCCGCTGTTCTCCGGGCGATCGAAGCCCGTACGGAAGGCACCCCTGGGGGGCCGGCTCACCGCTGAGCCCAACCTGACAAGGAGACCTGAACCGGCATGAACACACAGCCCCGGTCGTCCCGTCCGTCGATCGTGATCGTCACGGGCGGAACCCGCGGCATCGGAAAAGCATCGTGGAACGGTTGTGCGCGGACGGGTACGGCGTGGTCTTCACCCACTCCGGCTCCGACGACGAGGCCGGTGCGGTGGAAGGAGACCTCGGGCGTTCGGGCCGCATCGCCCGCGCCGTGCGGGCCGACGTCACGGCCGACGACGCCCCGGGCCGGGTGTTCGACGTGGCCGAGGGCCTAGGCGCCGTCGTGGGCCTGGTGAACAACGCGGGCATCACCGGCGGGATCGCCCCCCTCGCGGAGCTGTCGGACGACGTGCTGCGGCGCGTCGTCGACGTGAACCTGGTGGCGCCGGTCCGGTGGTGCCGGGAGGCCGCCCGGCGGTGGGCGGGGCGTACGACGCGTTCGACGATCGTCAACATCTCGTCGGTCGCCGCCCGCACCGGCTCTCCGCACGAGTACGTCTCCTACGCCGCGACGAAGGCGGCCCTCGAAGCCCTGACCATCGGGCCCGCCAAGGAACTCGCACCGGACGGCATCCATGCCAACGCCGTGTCCCCGGGCACCATCGACACCACCCTCCATGCGCGGGGCGGGGACCCGGGGCGGGCGGAGCGTGTCGCCCCGGGCATCCCGCCGGGGCGTCCCGGCCGGCCGGAGGAGATCGCCGAGGCCGTCTCATGGCTCGTGTCGGAACGCTCCTCGTACGTCACCGGCACCGTGCTGGCCGTCACCGGCGGCCTGTAGCGGCCGGCTGCCGTCCCACGGCGACGCGCGGAGCGCGGCCGACCAGCCGGCGGGGGTGAAACCGTACGCCCGCTTGAACATGCGCGTCATGTGGCTCTGGTCCGCGAAGCCGGCCACGACGGCGGCATCGCAGGGCGGTACGCCGGTCCGCAGCATCAGCCGCACCCGGTCGAGCTGCCGCATCGTGCGAAAACGCGTCGGGCTGGTGCCGAACGCGGCGCGGAAGGCGGCGCGATCGTCCAGCGGTCCAGGCCCGAGATCCGCTCGAACTCCGCGACCGGGTGCCGCACCGCCGGATCGTCCGCGATGAGGTCCCGGACCCTGGCCAGCGCGTCCACGGCGAGCGCACCGCGCTGCCCGGGCCGTACAGTCCCGTGCCGCGAGAGCAGCCTCGCGACGGCGAGCGTGACCTCGATCCGTTCGAAGTCACCCAGTGGCTCGTCCATGTACGCCAGCCACGCGACCAGGGCCGGGTCCACGTCGTGCCGAGCGATCACCGGGTCGGCGACGAAGGGCAGCGGCGCGCCGCCCAGTGCCTCCTGGACCAGGCAGGGATCGACGTAGAAGATCCGGTAGCCGAACCCCTCGTCGGTGCCCGCCGCTCCGTCATGGAGCTCGTCGGGGTGGAGGACGTGCCACTCACCGGGCAGGCAGTGCCGCTGCTCACCGCGGTAGTGAAACGTCTGTACGCCCGTGAGGGTCATGCCGATCGCGTAGGTGTCGTGGCGGTGCGGCGAGAAGGCGTCGCCGGCCATGGAGGCGGCCAGCCGCTCGATCCCGTCGGCGCCCCGGCCGAACCGCAGACGGAGCCCGGACGTCTCACCGCCCGCGGCGAGATGTGCGCGCAGCGGTGCGTCGTCGGCGCGGCCCCCGGCGCCCGGGACGTGGTCCATGTGCCGAACCTACTTGAAGGCGAAGAGCGCCACTGCGGCATCTGGAAGAGCTCAGTGGCCGTCGCGTCGGCCATGCGTGGTGCGGCGTCCGCGGGGCACGGCCGGGATGCTGCCCCGACGGCAACGAGCACGGTGGCCGGGCGGTACTGACGCCGCCTTGGGCGCCCCGGGCGTGAGCGGTGCCAAGAGCCCCGTCCGGCCCGGTCTCGGCGAGCGCCGCGCGCTGCTCCGGCAACCGGCTCGGCCGACCCGAATCATTCCGTCGCAAACCTGAGCGATAAGGTCTTGTGCGATTGCGCCGGCCGCACCAGGACGCGGGCGCAGAGGCGGGCCGACTGTCGATCACAGCACTCCGCACAGCCCGTCCTCCCCGTCCTCCGCTCTGTCCCTGCCCGGCCCTCGGCCGCCTCTCCCGGAAACACCTCACATGAGCATCGATACCGCCCCGCGTCCCGAACCCGTCCAAGCCGCCCTCGGGGCGCCCCGCCGGCGCAAGGCGGCCGGACGGGCTCCGGCCCGGCCCACCCCTGCGGCCGCCTTCCACAGCGTCAGCGCCGCGACAGCCGTCCTGCTGGGACTCGTCGCTGATCGGCGCGCTGATCCTCGAACCGGTCCTGATACCGCCGCTGGCCGCCAGCGCGGCCCTCGTGCACAGTGCCCCCACCCTGCCGCTGGCCCAGCCCCGCAGCGTGGTCGTCGGCCACCTGCTCGGCGCCGCCGTCGGCTACGGCGTCCTGGCCGCAGCGGGCATCAGCGCATGGGCCGCCGCAGTGGCGGCCGGTGTCACGCTGGCCCTGATGATGGCCGCCCGTACCCCGCACTCACCCGCCTGTGCCACTGCCGTCGTCATCGTGCTCCAGACTCCCGCGCCCGCCCGGTTCGTCCCCCTCCTGCTCGGGGCCACCGTCCTTCTCGTCCTGACGGAATACGCCGCCTCCCGCATCCGCCGCACGGCGCCGAGGTATCCCGCCTACTGGTGGTGACCGCCGGACGGGTGGGGGGCACGGTGCTCACTCCCGTGTGCGGTCTCTCCCGGTGCAGGGAGGCTTGCCGATCCGTCACCAGGGCGCGCAGACGGGCTCGGTGGCACCGGCAGCCGGTGCGGCCCTGGCCCCGGTACGGCGCGTCGGCCTGTGTCGCCGCACCGGGGTGTGGGGGTGAGAGCCGATCAGCGGGCGGCGGTGAGGACGGCGCCGGCCATCGCCTGCTCACCGGCCGCGTTGGGGTGGAACGGTGCGGCGGCGCTGGTGAGGAGAGGTTCCATCCAGCGGGTTCCGGCCGGCTTGCAGATGTCGTGGCCGACGGACTTGGTGTAGGTGTCGACGTACTGGGCGCCGTGCGCGGCGGCCTGAGTGGCGATCATGGTGTTGAGACGTTTGTGGGTGTCTCTCAGCCAGGGGGCGTCGCCCTTGGCTATCGAGACGACCGAGGGGCAGTTGCTGCCGTCGTCGGGAAGGATCGCGGGGTAGCCGGTGACCAGGATCCTGGCTTGGGGGGCGCGCTTGCGGATGCCGTCGATGGCGGCGGCGACCTTGGGCGCGGTGGCGTTGATGGTGGTGGCGAGCTGGTCGGTGCCGGTCCAGGTGTAGCTGTTCTTGCAGGGCGAGCCGGCGGGACTGAACACTCCGAGGCTCACGCAGCGCAGGATGATGTTGGCGAAGCCGATGTCGTTGCCGCCTATGGTCAGGGTGACCAGGCCGGTGTCGGCGCTCAGCGCGTCGAACTGCGGTGGCGCGGAACTGTTCTGCGCCGAGGTCATGTGCACGGTGGTGGCGCCTCCGCAGGTGACGTCCTTGTGGGCGGTGGGAGCGAGCGCGGCGTTGACCAGGGCGGGGTAGTTGCGGTTGGAGCGTGTGCAGGCGGAGTCGACCTGGTCCGGAACACCGGCTCCCGAGGCGTAGGAATCCCCCAGAGCGACATAGCGGCCGGCCGGGGCTTCCGCGGCAAGGGCGGGGCTCGCGCCGAGGGCCGTCGTGGTGGCCAGGACGGCTGCGGTGGCGGCGAGAAGAGTGCGGGTGCGGCGGCTCGATGAAACTGATCGCATGGCGCTGCCTCTCATGGCGAAGAGAAGGAGTGCACGCCTTCTGCCGCCGGGAAAGGCCGGAAGGCGTACGAGAGCGGCGGCAAGGCGGTCCCGTTCGCCTGCCGTCGAAGGTGTGAAGGCACTGCGCGCAGTTACTGGTCAGTTGTACTGGCACGTAATATGTGGCCGGAGTGACGGGCAGTCAAGACGTCCGGCAGCAGATTGTTCAGTCCGCGTTCAAATTTCCGGCCCGGGCCCGACCGTGCGGAGGCCCCCTGCCTCGGCGCGCCCGAGCCCCTGTCAATGTGCCGGATCGACAAGGCGGCACAGCGCTTCACCGCGCTTGCGGGGAAGCGCAGTTCGATACGGCGGCACTGCTTTGCGGACTCGGCCCCGTACCGCCCGCGGCTGCATCCGCGACTTCCGCGCCCGCTGCATCAGCGCCTCTGCCGAGGAGTACGAGACCAGGCCGGAGCGGGATCGTCTTCCGGGTGTGCTCTTCGCTCCGGCAGAAGACGGGAAGGTGGTGAAGAACCGGCTGCACCTGGACTTCCGCCCCGGTGACCAGGACGTTGAGGTCGCCCCCTTGTGGCCCGGGGCGCGCGGCACGTGGACGTCGGCCGGGGTGACGAGTCATGGGTCGTGCCGGCGGACCCGGAGGGCAACGATTCTGCGTCCTCGGCCCGCGCCGTCACTGAGGGGTCGGCCCGGAGTCGGTGACGGCGATGGGTGAACTGCGGCTGCTGGCCGACCGTCTGAGCGCCGAACCGAGCGCGCCGGCCCGAGCCCCGCGAGAACTGTTCAGTGGACTGGACGTATCAGTGCGCCGACACGCTCGTCGCCATGAAGGACGGGCGCGTCATCGCCCAGGGCGCGCCCCGGGACACGGTCGACGAGGCTCTGGTCAAGGACATCTCCGCACTCGACGTGGACATCCCGCGTGCCCCCGGTGACGCCTCACCGGTCGTAGTGCCGTGCGGTCGTCGCGAAACCGGGCGCCCGTCACCGCGGACAGCCACCTGCCGGGGACGACCTCACCCGGACAGCGACCCGTCCGTCCGCCGGTGCGGGCCGCGTGTCAGGAGGCGGGGAGACCGCGGGCGGAGCCGGTGGGACCGCCGGGGCGGACGGCCGGGTCCTGGTCCTGGACCGCCTCCGGGGACCTCGTCGGCAACGGCACCCCGGACAGGCGGGGCTTTTCCGGGGTGCGGCGACGGGTGATCCAGCCTGCCAGGGGTTCGGTGTAGCGGGCGGTGAGCGGACCGATCACGACCAGGATGAGGACGTAGGCGGTGGCCAGCGGTCCCATGGCGGGCTCGATCCCGGCGGTCACCGCGAGGCCGGCGATGACGATGGAGAACTCACCGCGGGCGACCAGCGTGCCGCCCGCGCGCCAGCGCCCCTTGACCCCGACGCCGGCCCGCTTCGCCGCCCAGTAGCCGGTGGCGATCTTCGTGCACGCGGTCACCACCGCGAGCGCGAGCGCGGGCAGCAGCACCGGCGGGATGCTCGCGGGATCGGTGTGCAGGCCGAAGAAGACGAAGAACACCGCCGCGAACAGGTCCCGCAGCGGACTCAGCAGCGTATGGGCGCCTTCGGCGACCTCGCCGGACAGGGCGATGCCGACCAGGAACGCACCGACCGCGGCCGACACCTGGAGCTGCTGCGCGATCCCGGCGACCAGCAGGGTCAGGCCGAGGACGACCAGCAGCAGCTTCTCCGGGTCGTCGCTGGAGACGAAGCGCGAGATCAGCCGGCCGTAGCGGACGGCGACGAACAGCACCGCACCGGCGACGCCCAGGGCGATGGCCAGCGTCACGCTGCCGGCGGCCAGGCTCACCCCGGCCAGCAGGGCGGTGATGATGGGCAGGTACACGGCCATGGCCAGGTCTTCGAGGACCAGGATGCTGAGGATCACCGGGGTCTCGCGGTTGCCGAGCCGGCCCAGGTCTCCCATCACCTTGGCGATGACGCCGGACGAGGAGATCCAGGTGACTCCGGCCAGCACGACCGCGGCGACCGGTCCCCAGCCCATCAGCAGCGCGGCCACCGCGCCGGGTACGGCGTTGAGGGCGAAGTCGACCAGCCCGGCGGAGTACTGGGTCTTGAGGTTGGAGACGAGGTCGCTGGCGGTGTACTCCAGCCCGAGCATCAGCAGCAGGAGGATGACGCCGATCTCGGCGCCGATCGCGACGAACTCCTCACTCGCGCCGAGCGGGACGAAGCCGCCGGTGCCGAAGGCGAGTCCGGCCAGCAGGTAGAGAGGTATGGGGGAGAAGTGAAAGCGGCCCGCGACCCGGCCCAGCAGGCCCAGGCCCAGGATGATCGCGCCGAACTCGATCAGGAAGACTGCGGAGTGCACAGGCGATCACTCCCGTCCCAGTATCGCGGCGGCCGCGTCGACGCCCTCGCGGGTGCCGATCACGATGAGGGTGTCCCCGCCGGCGAGGCGGAAGTCCGGAGCGGGCGAGGGGCGTGCCTCCGCTCGGCGCAGGACCGCCACCACCGACACACCGGTCTCGGTGCGCATCCGGGTCTCACCCAGCACCCGGCCGTTCCAGTAGGAGTGCGCGGACAGCTCGATCCGCTCGGCGACCAGGCCCAGATCGGTGGTGTGCAGCAGGTTCGGGCTGTGATGGGCCGGCGTCAACGCGTCGATCAGCGACGCCGTCTCCACACCCGTCAGATGCAGCGACTGCGCACACGCATCCGGATCGTCGGCCCGGTAGACGTTCACCGTCCGGGTGCCGTCCCGGTGCGCGATCACCGACAGGTGGCGGTGTTCGCGGGTGGTGAGGTCGTACTGGACCCCGATTCCGGGCAGCGGTGTCGTACGCATCCGTGGAGCAGGCACAGCCCATTCCCCCTCTGTTCGTTCTTCGCAATGGCGGTGCGTCGCGCGGCGGGACCGGACAGGCGACCGAGCGCGGCGAAGGCTCATGTTGCCAGGTGCGAACAGAACCGGAATACGGATGTCGGCACGGATGGACAAGAGGCGCCGCAAGCAACCGGGCTGTGACGGGGCGGTATGCCCGGTACCCGGTAGGCCACGGCCCGCCGGTCCCTGGTCCGCTGCCGGCACGCCTTGTCGATGGACGTCACCGGCACCACGCGTTCCACGCCTGCCTGCCGGGCGGCTTCTCCGGCGCGGGCTTCGGCCGGACTCCAGGCCGAGGATTCCCGGCAGGCTTCACGGCTGGGCACGTTCACGCGGCTTCTCCGGGCACCGGTCCGTGGTGCCGAGCGCTCCGGCGAGCGCGGTGGCGGCGATCAGCAGGGCGAGGACGACGGTCATCGTGAGCCGGAGGCCGATGTGATCGGCGAGGAACCCCAGGGCGGGCGGGCCGACGAGGAAGGCCACGTAGCCCGCGGTGGCGACGGCGCCGACCCGTGCCGCGCGTCGTGCGGATGGTCGCCCGCCGCCGAGAGGGTGACCGGGAACCCGAGCGAGGCGCCCAGCCCCCACAGCACGGTGGCTCCGCCCGCCACGAGCGGGCTGGGCGAGACGATCACCAGCAGCAGCCCGGCCGCGGCGGTCACCGCGCCGAACCGCACGACACGGACCCGGCCGAAGCGTTCCAGAAGAGGGCCGCCGGCGAATCGGCCGAGCGTCATCGACGAGGCGAAGGCCAGGAAGGTCAGCGAACCGGCGGTGGCGCTCACGTGGTAGCCGTCGACCATGAGCAGGGGCAGCCAGTCGTTGGCGGCCCCTTCCGCGAAGGCCATGGCCAGGATGATCACTCCGATGAACACCAGCCGCCGGTCCCGCCACACCCGTATCTGCCGCGCCGGCCGCCGTGCCCGGGCGTATCGCCCGGGGCGTCGGCCGCTTCCCTCCCCACGCCGTGCGGGACGGACAGCACGGCCCGGACGCCGGCGGCTCGCGACGAGCACCCGCGACGGCCGACAGGGTGCGGGCCGACGGGGAACCGCGCCGCGGTCAGCCCCATGCCCAGCAGCGCCCCGGCCACCGTGCCCAGGCTGAAGCAGCCGTGCAGTACCGGCAGGAGGGGGCGGCCGACGATGCTCTCGACGGCCGCACCCTCAATGTTGGACGCGACCTCGGCCAGCCCCATTCCGGAACCGAAGAGCGCCAGCCCGCAGAAGACGCCGCTCGCCATCGACAGGCTCGTGCCGGCGGCGGTGACCAGGAGACCGGTGACGATCAGCGCCGCGCCCGCGCCGATCGTCACTTTGCACCCGTAACGGCGCACCAGGGGACCGGAGGCCGTGACCCCGGCCATCGAGCCGGTGGAGAGCCCGAACAGCACCAGCCCCATCGTGCCGGTGGACGCGTCCAGCACGTCCCGGACCGCGGGGGTGCGGGCCACCCAGGAGGCCATGCCGGTGCCGGCGGCCAGCATGAAGAGGAACAGGCCGGCGCGCCGGCGGCGAGTGGCGGAATCCATGGCGTGGGGGCCTCGGCAGACGAAGAGGGGACCAGGAGTGTACGATCGTACGCCTTGGAGTGTACGATCGTACGCATGACGGACCACTTCGCGGGAGACCCCCGTACCAACCGTGAGCGGATGCTCGCCGGAGACCTCTACATCGCCGACGACCCCGACATCGCCGAGGCCCAGCAGCGCGCCGTGCGCCTGACCGCCCGGTACCAGGCGGCGTACGCCGAGGACGCCGACGCCGCCCGGCCCGTCCTCACCGAGCTCCTCGGCGGTCTCGGCGCCGGCGCCCACATCCGGCCGCCGCTCTTCGTCGACGACGGCGCGTACATCACGGTCGGCGAGGACACGTTCATCAACTACAGCCTCACCGCTCTGGACGTGGCCCCCATCACCATCGGCCGCGACTGCCAGATCGGCCCGAACGTGCAGCTGCTCACCCCCACCCACCCCGTGGACCCGGAACCGCGCCGGGACAAACTGGAGGCGGCCGAACCGATCGTGATCGGCGACAATGTCTGGCTCGGCGGTGGGGCGATCGTCCTGGCCGGGGTGACCGTCGGGGACAACAGCGTCATCGGCGCCGGAGCCGTCGTCACCAAGGACGTACCCGCCAATGTGGTCGCTGTGGGCAATCCGGCCCGGGTGATCCGTTCGATCTAGTACAGGTTCCAGTGGAGGAGCACACCGTGGCGACCGGACAGAACGACCCCGAGCGGCGGGAGCGCATCATCACCGCCGCGCTCGACCTGATCGCCGAAGAAGGGGTCGCCGGCACCTCGCACCGCAAGGTCGCCGCCCGCGCCGGAGTCCCGCTCGGATCGATGACGTATCACTTCGGCAGCATGGACGAGCTGCTGCGCGAGGCGTTCACCCGCTTCTCCAGCAGCATCGTCGCCGTCTTCGAGGAGCGCCTCGGGGCCGCCACGACACCCGACGAGGCCCGTGAGGCGATCGCCGACCTGGTCCACCACCTGTCCAGCGGCAACCAGCGCGAACTGGTGCTCACCCACGAGCTGTACACGCTCGCCGCCCGCAAACCCGCCTACCGCGAGCTGACCCGGGAATGGATGAGCCGCAGCCGCCGTGCCCTGAGGTGGCACTTCGACCCGGCGACGGCCCGTCAGCTCGACGCGCTCATCGAGGGCCTGTCCATCCACCGTGCCCTGGAGACCGAACCCCACGAACGGGCCCTCACCCTGGAAGCGATCACCCGCATCACGCAGGGCGGCGGCGCGGCCGCATGACCCCTCGAAGCCCCTGGTCGGCACCCCACCTGACCAAGGTGCCGGCCAGGTTCTCCCTGTGCCGGCCCGGCACCGGCCGGATGCGCGTATCACTCACCCGCCTCCAGCGGCTGAACGCTCCTCCCGGGCGAGGCGTTGCGCGATCTCCCTGCGACGGCGCTGCTCGGCGATGTCCGCCACGGGTGCGGAGAGCATCAGAGCCCGGGTGTAGGGGTGCTGCGGCTCGGTCGTGACCGTGCGGGCGTCACCCGTCTCGACGATGTTCCCGTGGCGGATCACCGCCACCCGGTGGCTCATGAAACGTACGACCGACAGGTCGTGCGTGACGAAGAGGTAGGAGACACCGGTCTCCTGCTGGATCTCCAGGAGGAGGTCGAGAACGGTCCGCTGAGTGGTGAGGTCGAGCGCCGACACCGGCTCGTCGCAGATGATGAGCCGGGGCCGCAGGGCCAGCGCGCGGGCGATGGCGACGCGTTGGCGCTGGCCGCCGGAGAACTCGCGGGGCAGGCGGCCGCGGCGTCGGAGGGAAGGCGGACGCGGGCGAGCAGGTCGCCGACCCGGCCGCGTGCCTCCCTGGCGCTGACGCCGTGGCCGAGCAGGGGTTCGGCCAGGGTGTCTCCGATGGTGAGGGAGGGGTTCAGGGAGGTGTAGGGGTCCTGGAAGACGACCTGGAGGTCGCGGCTCAGCCCGCGGCGGCGGGCGGCGTCCGCCCGGTCGATGCGTTCTCCCGCGAAGGTGACGGTCCCCGACCGGACGGGTACGAGACCGAGGACCGCACGGCCGATGGTGGTCTTGCCCGAGCCCGATTCACCGACGAGACCCAGGGTCTCGCCGGGCCGGATGTCGAGCGAGACACCCTTGAGCACCTCGGTGCGCGGGGCGCGCCAGCCCTTGCCGGGGAAGGAGACCCGCAGGTCTCGCACGGAGAGCAGCGCGTCCGGGAGGGCGGTGGCTTCGGTGGCGGTCATGCGGTGGTGCTCCTCGCCTCTCGGGGCTGCCAGGGGGCGCGCGCCGGGGCCTCGTCGAGGACGGCGCGAGCAGGGTCCGGGTATAGGGGTCCTGGGGGGTGCGGAGCACCTGCTCGGTGGTGCCGGTCTCCACGATCCGGCCGCGTTCATCACGGCGACACGGTCGCACAGGTCCGCGACGACGCCGAGGTTGTGGGTGACCAGGAGCACGCCGAGGCCGCGGTCCTTCTGCAGACGGCGCAGCAGGTCGAGCACCTCTGCCTGGACACGTACGTCGAGTGCGGTGGTGGGCTCGTCGGCGATGAGGAGTTCGGGGTCGCAGGACATCGCGCCGGCGATGAGGACGCGCTGGGCCATGCCGCCGGAGATCTCGTGGGGGTACAGGCCGAAGGCGCGCCCGGGATCGGGGATCTCCACCAGGCGCAGCAGGTCGACGGCGCGGCGGGCCGCTTCCTTGCGGGAGATGCCGAGAGCGTGGCGCATGGGCTCCATGAGCTGGCTGCCGATGGTGAAGGCCGGATCGAGGTTGCTCATGGGTTCCTGCGGGACGTACGCGACGGTGGTGCCCCGCAGCGCCCGGTGGGCGCGTTCGGGCAGGCCGACGACTTCCTGCCCCTTGACGGTGATGCTGCCGCCGCTGACCCGTCCGCCTTCGGGCAGGATGCCGAGCACGGAGAAGGCGGTCTGCGTCTTCCCGGAACCGGACTCGCCGACCAGGCCGACGATTTCACCGGCGCGTACGTCGATGTCGACCCCGTGCACGACTTCCTTGCCGGTGCCGTCCGGCTGCGTGTAGGCGACGGTGAGACCGCGCACCGAGAGCAGCCCGACGCGGTCGGCGGGGGAGTCCGCCGCAACGGCCGGGGCGGCTGCCGCCCCGCGGCGGGCCCGGCCGTTGCCACGGGACCTGCCCGTTTCCCCGGTACGGTCCTCCAGCCCGTCGCGCAGGGCTCCGGCGAGCAGGACGAGTGCGCCGTTGGTCAGCCCGAGGGCCAGGCCCGGCCACAGCATCAGCAGCGGCGCCCGCTGGATGTTCTGGAACGCCTCGTTGAGCATCGCGCCCCAGGTCGGGGCCGACCCGCTGCCGACTCCGAGGAACTCCAGACCGGCCTGGAGCCCGATGGCGACGCCGGCCACGAGGGCCACCTGGATGATGACGGGACCGCGCACCACGATCAGGATGTGGCGGGCCACGATACGGGTGTCGGAGAGCCCCGACACCTTCGCGGCGTCGACGTACAGCTCTCCGCGGACGCCTGCGACGATGCCGCGCACGAGGCGGAAGAAGCTCGGCGCCGCCAGCACACCGAGCACCGTCATGAGAGCCCATACGTTGGGGCCGAGGATGGCGCGCGAGGCCAGGAGCACGACCATGGCGGGCAGGGCCATGACGAGATTGACGATCCAGTTGGCGACGGCGTCGAACCGGCCGCCGTAGTAGCCCGCGTACAGGCCGGAGGGCACACCGAGGGCGAGAGCGAGCCCGAGGGCGATCAGTGCTCCGCCGAGGGTGTTGCGGCCGCCGTGGAGGATGCGGGAGAGGATGTCCCGG
Organism: Streptomyces altiplanensis; assembly: GCA_003719395.1. Classification (GTDB taxonomy): domain Bacteria; phylum Actinomycetota; class Actinomycetes; order Streptomycetales; family Streptomycetaceae; genus Streptomyces; species Streptomyces altiplanensis. The sequence goes on along the minus strand of RHMC01000002.1, from coordinate 50,225 downwards.
CCCGCGGAGTCCATTCCCATCGGATGCGCGCCGCTGGGTGGGGCGAAGGCGCTGCCGATCGAGGAGACCCCGGGGTCCTGGGGTGCGAGCAGGGGTGCCAGGACGACGGCGGTGACAAGGAGCAGCAGTACGGCGGCGGAAAGCGCACCGAGGGGGTTGCGCAGGAGCCGTCGGATGACGGCGCCGCGGCTGGGGGCGGCGTCGTGCCGCCGGCCCCGCCGGGCGACGCGCCGGGGGGTTCCGCGCGTCCCGCCGCGTGCGCGTCGGCCGGGAGGTTCCCGCTCATGCGACCCTCGCCTTCGGGTTGAGCCAGCCGATCAGGATGTCGACCAGGAGGTTGATCAGTACGACGCCGATCACGGTGATCATGACGAGCGTCATGATCACGGGGATGTCGCCGCGGGCGGTGTAGGTGACGGTCATGCTTCCGATGCCGGGGAGGCCGAAGATCTGCTCCACGATCACGGCACCGCCGAGCAGACCGACGAACTGCATGCCGAGGACCGAGAGCGCGGGTGCCGACGCGTTGCGCAGGACGTGCCGGAACACGATCCGGGAGGCGGGCAGGCCGCGGGCGCGCAGGGTGCGGATGTAGTCCTGGCGCAGCACGTCGATCACCGCGCCGCGCACCTGCTGGGAGACGCCGGCCACGGATGCCACCGACAGGGACAGGACCGGCAGGGTGACGGTGGACAGCCAGCCGCCGGGCGACTCGGTGAACGCCGTGTATCCGATGGCCGGGAACCAGTTCAGCTCGACCGCGAAGACCAGAACGATGACCAGGGTCGCGAGGAAGCCGGGGAGCGCGTAACCCACGACGCCCAGGATCTGTACGAAGCGGTCGACGGCGCCGCGCCGGACCCCCGCCCAGACGCCGAGCAGGAACGAGACGACGGTGGTGACGAGCGTGACACCCAGCATCAGGCTCGCGGTGACCGGCAGCCGGCCCGCGACGGCCACGCCGACGTCCTCGCTGGTGAACCAGGAGGTGCCGAGGTCACCGCGGACGGCGTGGGCCAGCCAGTCGGCGTACTGCTCCAGGCCCGGACCGGTCCAGGCCGAGGGAGGCGTTCTTGGCGTCGACGGCCGCCTGGTCGGCGCTCTGGCCGAGGAGTTGCCGGCCGACGTCCGCACCGGGGATCGACAGGAGCAGGTAGGAGAGGAACGAGATGACGACCAGGAGCAGGGCTCCCGCCGCGATCCTGCGGGCGATGAAGTTCAGCATGGCACTCGGTATCCGTGACCGGCGGCCGGGGGCGGGCCGCGGGTTTCCGCGCGACCCGCCCCCGGCGTGGCCTCACTTGGCGGGGGCGTAGTTGTAGACCGACGGGACGGCCATGCCGGACTGCGGGGTGATCTTCACCGTGCCGTCCGAGACGTGCAGGTAGGTCATCCGGTAGAAGGGCACGAACCAGCCCTCCTTCACGAGGTGCGTGTTGAGCTCGCGCGCGGCCTGCTTCGCCTGTTCGCCGGTGCCGGTCTGGATCAGGGGGATCAGCTTCTGCACGGTGGGGTCCGTGGTGCCGAACATGTTGAAGGAACCGGGCGTGACCAGCTCGTCGGTGACCACCCAGTCGGACGCGGACTGGCCCATGTTCATGACCATGCCGGAGTAGGCGCGGTCGGCGAACACCTTCCGGATCGCCGAGTTCCCGTCGAGCTCGTCCCAGACCAGCGTGACACCGACGGCCTTGAGGTCGGTGGCGAGCGACGAGGCGAGGGCGTCGTTGACGATCGCGGAGACGCGGGGGAGCTTCAGGGTGAAGCCCTTGGCGTAACCCGCCTCCTCGAGCAGGGATTTCGCCTTGGCAGGGTCGTGGGAGTAGTACGTGTCCAGCTTCTCGTCGTACCCCTGGGTGCCGGGACCGAAGACCTGGCCGGTGGCCCGGCCGCGGTTCTGGCGGATGGTGCCGAGCATGGTCTCGCGGTCGATCGCGTGGTTGAGCGCCCGGCGGACGCGGGGGTCCTTCAGCGCCGGTGTCAGCTTCCCGCCGCGGTCGAAGAGCAGCAGCCCCTGGAAGTCGAACTCCTGCTTCACCGTCTTCATCCTGGGATCGGACTCGATGCTGACCTGCTGGTCGGCGGTCTGCAGGAGGGCGGCGTTCACCTGCCCGGTCTTGAGGCCGTTGACGATCGCCGTCTCGTTGTCGAAGAAGCTGATCGTGAGGCCCTCGTACGGAAGCCGCTCGCCCCAGTAGCCGGTGTTGCGCTCGTAGACCCACTTGGTGCCGATCGTCGTCTTCCCCTTGACGAGGCGGTAGGGGCCGGTGCCGTCGGGGGTCGTCTTGAGGGCGTCGGCCTTCGCGAACTTCGCCGGGTTCGCCATCAGGCCGGCCGCGTCGCTCAGGTAGAACAGCATCGCGGGATTGGCCTGCTTGAGCTTCAGCGTCACATGGGAGGGATCGGCGACCTCGACCGCGTCGAGGTCCTTCAGCCACTTCGCGTTGGCGCCGCCGCCCTTCTTGAAGCGTTCCATGTTCGCCTTGACCGCGGTCGCGTCGAAGGCGGTGCCGTCGGCGAACTTCACGCCCTTGCGCAGGGTGAGGGCGAGTTCGGTGCGGTCGCCGTTGTACTTCCACTCGGTGGCGAGCATCGGACTGAAGCTGCCGTCCGGATCACGCTTGACGAGGGTGTCGTACGTGGCCTGGAAGAACGGCAGGGCGCTGCCGACGGCGACGGCCGGATCCAGGCTCTGGGGGAAGGTCAGGGTCGCGACGTTCAGGGTCGACGAGCCGGCGTTCCCGGCGCCCGGGCCGGCGCATCCCGCGAGGGTGAGAGCCGCCGCCACGCAGGCGGCGAGGACCCCGGTTCGGGTGGTTCTGCTCATGAGGTTCACTCCGTCTGGAGGGCCGGGGAGGGACGTCCCGGGCGAGATTGGCGGTGAGCTTACATTCGGAACTAACCACTTGGTAGGTTTTTTCGGCGGCGAAATTACCGGCTGGTAAGTTCTGGTGGATGCCGACCGGACGCGCCGACCGGACGCGCCGGCCGGTCGTCGGTTCCAGACGGCGCGCACCGGTCCGACGACGGCAGGAGGCCGCCGAATTGAGCGAACAACCCGAGAACGCCCCGCGCCGCCCGTCGAAGGGCGAGCGCACACGGGCCCGCATTCTCGACTCCGCAACCGAGCTGTTCTCCCGGTCGGGCTTCAACGCCGTGCGCTGCGCGACATCGCGGCACATGCGGGGCTGACCCATGCCGGGCTGCTGCACCACTTCCCGGGCAAGGAGGCCCTGCTCACCGAGGTGCTGGGCCGCCGCGACAGGACCGACGCCCAGTCGGTCTTTCCCGGCATCGTCCACCCGGGCACCCCCGAGCCCGGACCGGGCGAACGGCTGCGCCGGCTCGTCGGCCTGGTGGCGCGCAACGCCGGGACCCCGGGCCTCGTCGCGCTCTACGCGAAACTGTCCGCCGAGGCCACCGACCCCGGGCATCCCGCACACCACTACTTCAGGGAGCGCTACCGCATCCTCCGGGAGGAGATGACCGTACTGGTCGAAGCTCTGCAGGCCGAGCGGCCCTGCTGCCGTGCGCAGCGATCCGGCGACCGTGGCCCGGCAGCTGCTGGCGCTGATGGACGGCCTTCAGACGCAGTGGCTGCTGGAGCCGGAAGCCGTGGTGATGGAGGAGCTGGTGCGCGACTTCCTGCGCCGGCTCGGCCTCGGTCCCGAAGACGGTGCGGGCGGGGCCGGTGTCAGCGCGTGAGGGACGCGAGCACCGCATCGGCCGTACTCCGGTGCCCGGCCGCGTTGGGGTGGAACCCGGCCGCTTCCGCGGTCTCCTCGGGCTCGATCCAGCGCACGCCCGCGGGCTTGCACACGTCGTGCCCGACGGACGGCCGGTAGGCGTCGACGTAGGTGGCGTCGTAGACGGTGGCCTGTTGCGCGAGCATCGTGTTGAGGTGCTTCTGCTTGTCCCGGATCCAGGGGAAGTCGCCTTCTGCGAGCGCGACGGTCTCCCGGCACGCCGTGCCGTCGTCGGGGAAGAGCGCCGGGTATCCCACCAGGAGCACCTTCGCCCGCGGGGACCGGACGTGGATCTCCTTGAGGACCGCTTCGATCTTCGGCGCCGTGGCGTTGATGCGGGAGCCGATCTCGTCGGTGCCGAGCAGGGTGTAGCTCTGCTTGCAGGGCGAGCCGTGCGGCGCCAGGTGACCCAGGATCACGCAGCGCGTGATGACACCGACCAGGTCGAGGTCGTTGCCGCCCACGCCCAGGGTGACCAGGGTCGTGTCGCGGCGCAGCGCGTCGAGCTGGGGCGGGGCCGACTCCTGCCGGTTCGTCATGTGGCCGGTGTCGGCTCCCGCGCAGGTCACATCGGTGAACGACGTCGCGCCGACCGTACGGGCCACCAGGGCCGGGTCGTTGTCGACGAGCGCCCGCAGCCCGGGTCGGTCTGCTCGGGGATGCCGGGTCCGGAACTGAAGGAGTCGCCGAGTGCGACGTAGCGCACCTCTTCGGCGGCGCGCCCGGTGGAGGGCTTGGCGGGGCGCTTCGTCACGGGGTCCGCGGAGGCGCCGCGGCCGTGCCGGCCAGTACGGCGACGGCCGCCGCGGCCGCGACCCCGGTACGTACCGCCCGGCGGGAGGTTCTGGAGCGGCCCGGGAGCGGGGCGGACGGCTGAGCGGAAGGCTGACGGGACGGGGGCATGACCGTTCCTCGTTTCGTCGGTGAGCGGAAAGGAGGCGCGGCCGCAGGACGTGGGGCACTGTCCCGGAGCGGCGCGGACCGAGCGCGAAAACCGTAAGTTGATCGGTTTCTGCCCGTCAAGAGATCGCACGGAGGTAAATCGACCGATGCCGTCTCGTGACTACCGGTGGGTAAGTGCCCTTGACAGCAAAAACCGATCATCTTACGGTTTTGGATTCCCGGCCGCCGGCGCGGCCTGCCCACACCGGCCCGGACACCCTTCACACACCGTCAGGAAACGGCCCCCGTACAGGGTTGCGAGCCCTGGGCCCCGGGCGGCCCCACCCGCCACACGAGACCTTCGACAGGGTGCGCCGTCTGACTCAGCAGATTCCACCGCCCCCGGCCGCGGACCCGGCACCGCCCCGGCTCTCCCTCACCGAGAAGGCGTCGCTGACCAGTGGCGCCGGAGACTTCGTCACCACGGCCGTCGCCTCCGCCGGCATCCCCGCGGTCACCATGTCCGACGGGCCGCACGGCCTGCGGCTGCCGAAGGAGAGCGGCGACGGGGGCCAGGTCGACCTGCACAGCGCCGCCCCCGCCACCTGCTTCCCGCCCGCCGTGGCGCTCGCGCAGCAGCTGGGACCCGGAACTCGCCCGCCGGGTCGCGGGCGCGATCGCCGCGGAGGCGGCCGCCCACGGCGTACGCGTCGTGCTCGGGCCCGGCATCAACATCAAGCGGTCACCGCTGTGCGGGCGCAACTTCGAGTACTTCTCGGAAGACCCGCTCCTGACGGCCGAACTGGGCGGGGCCATGGTCCGCGGGTTGCAGGAGGCGGGTGCCGGAGCGGCGCTCAAGCACTACGCGGCCAACAACCAGGAGACCGACCGCATGCGCGTCAGCGCCGACATCGACGAGCGCCCGCTGCGCGAGATCTACCTGAGGGCCTTCGAGCGCATCGTCCGCCGCGACCGCCCCTGGTCCGTCATGGCCTCCTACAACGGCGTCAACGGCGTCCCGCTCTGCGAGAACACCCGGCTGCTCACCGACATCCTGCGCACCGAATGGGGCTTCGACGGCATCGTCATGTCCGACTGGGGCGCCGTGCGCGACCGGGTCGCCGCGCTGCGCGCCGGACTCGACCTCCAGATGCCGGGCACGGGCGGACGCACCGACCGCGAGATCACCGCCGCGGTGACCGGCGGCGACCTCGACGAGTCGGTGCTCGACACCGCCGTGGAACGGCTCGTCCGTTTCGCCCGGCGTGTGACGGACGGCGCGCACGCGGACCGCGAGACACCCGTCGAGGAGCACCACCGTCTCGCCGGAGAGGCCGCGGACCGGTGCGTCGTGCTCCTGAAGAACGACTCGGAGCTGCTGCCCCTCGACCCCGCTTCCGGCACGGTGGCGGTCATCGGCGAACTGGCCCGCACCCCGCGCTACCAGGGCGCGGGCAGTTCCCAGGTGACGCCGACCCGCCTCGACACCCCCCTGGACAGCCTGCGCGAGCTCGCCCGCGGAGCCCGCGTGGACTTCGCCGCGGGCTACGCGCTCTTGGACACCACGCCGGCGGACCCGGAAGAGGCGCTGGCCGACGAAGCCGTACGGCTCGCGTCCGCGAGCGACACCGTGGTGCTGTTCCTCGGCCTCGCGGCCCAGGACGAGTCGGAGGGCTTCGACCGCGACCACATCGACCTGCCGGCCGTACAACTGCGCCTGCTGGAGCGGGTCCGGGCCGCCAATCCACGGGTGTGCGTGGTGCTCTCCAACGGCGGTGTGGTGCGGACCGCCCCCTGGCAGGCGGCGGTGCCCGCCCTGGTCGAGGGCTGGCTGCTCGGCCAGGCCGGTGGGGGCGCGCTCGCCCGGGTGCTGTTCGGGGCGGTCAACCCGTCCGGCAAGCTGGCCGAGACCGTCCCGCTGCGCCTGGAGGACTCGCCCAGCCACCTTTCCTTCCCCGGCGAGGAAGGCCGGGTCCGGTACGGCGAAGGTGTTTTCGTCGGATACCGCGGTTACGACGCCCGCCGCTGCGAGGTCGCCTTCCCCTTCGGCCACGGGCTGTCGTACACCACGTTCGCGTACTCCGGGATGAGCGTGGTCCACAGCGAGGACGGCGCGGCGCTCACCGTGGCGGTGACCGTCACCAACACCGGGGAGCGCGCGGGACGCGAGGTCGTCCAGATCTACAGCCGCGGACCGGCCGCCTCCGCGGTCGCCCGGCCGCCGAGGGAACTGCGTGGCTTCGCCCCGGTGACCCTCGCCCCCGGCGAGAGCCGCGAGGTGGTGGTGGAACTGGCGCGCGACGACCTCGCGTACTACAGCGCACGCGAGGGCGGTTGGCGGGTCGAGGGCGGTGACTACCGCATCGAGGCGGGCTCCTCCTCACGCGACATCAGGCTGTCGGCCCAGGCGACCGTCGCCGGCGACCCCTCACGCCTGCGCCTGAGCGGACGCAACACGCTCGCGGAGTGGCTGCGGCATCCCGTGGGCGGGCCGCTGCTGATGGAGAGGTTCACCCGGGCCAGGACGCAAGGGGCAGGGCCGGGTGCCATGGACGACCCGGTGATGCGGCGGTTCCTCGCAGGGATGCCGCTCGACGTGATCTCCGAGTTCCCGCAGAGCCCCGTACCGCCCGAGGGCGTGGACGAACTGGCCGCTCTCGTCGCCGCCGCTGCCGACGGCCGGGGCGGACCGGGGGAGTGACGTGACGACCGGAGCCGGAGCGGTGGGCGGGAGCGTACGGCCCGGCTGGGAAGGTGTACGGGACGCCTTCGCGCGAGGGCAGGCGCACGACCCCGGCGCCGCCCAGCTGGCCGTCCACCACCACGGCCGGCTGGTCGTCGACCTGTGGTCCACGGGCACGGCGGCGTCCGCCGGGCAGCCGTTCGGGCCCGATGCGGTCAGTGTGCTGATGTCCGTGTCGAAGGCGATGGTCGCCGTCTGCGCTCATCTGCTGAGCGAACGCGGCGCCCTGGACCTGGACGCGCCCGTCGCACGGTACTGGCCGGAGTTCGCGGCGGCGGGCAAGGCGGACACGACGGTGGCCGACCTGCTCGCCCACCGCGCGGGGCTGCCCGCCTTCACCGACGAGGCCGCGGGCGTCCCGGCGCCCGGCCTCCTCGACCGGGACGCGCGCACCCGCGCCCTCGCGGCGATGCGGCCGGTGTGGGCCCCCGGATCGGCGTACCTCTACCACGCCCTCACCTACGGCCACCTGGCCGGCGAGGTCGTCCGCCGGGTGTCGGGGAGAAGCATCGGCGCGTTCTTCTCCCGGGAGGTGGCCGGGCCGCTGGGGCTGGACCTGTGGATCGGCCTGCCGCGGGAGGAGGAGCACCGCTTCGTACCGCAGTTCGCCGTCAGGCCCGCGCCCACGGCCGAACAGATCGCGACGGCGGTCGGCGGCCTCGGCCTCGCCCCGGACGACCGGCTGGCCACCGCGCTCCGGGCATCGGCGGCCGAACTGGCCGCCGCGGTCGAGGTGTTCGGCACGCGCCCGGGCAGGGCGTGCGAGCTTCCCGCTGCGGGCGGCATCGGCAACGCCCGCTCCCTCTCCCGGCTGTACGCCGCGCTCGTCGGCCGGGTCGGCGGCGTACGACTGCTGGCCCCGTCGACCGTCGAGCGGGCACGCGCTCCGCACACCGACCACCTGCCGCAGCCCGCGCCCCTGAACCGGCTGGACGGCCCCGACCGGTCCCGCTTCGGGCTCGGCTTCGAACTGCCCCGCCCCGGCGAACCCCTGCTGGGCGAGGGCTCCTTCGGCCATGCCGGAGCGGGCGGCCGCCTCGGCATGGCCCATCCGGAGAGCGGACTCGCGGTCGGTTATGTCTGTACGGCGATGTCCTGGGAGCCCGCGTCGGGGCCCGACCCGCGCTGGGCACGGTGGACGGCGGCCGTCAAGGAGGCGGCGGCGCATCCCCGCCCGGGGCTGACACAGCTCGTCGCTCGCCGCACGCAGCGACGCGGCGTACACAGCTGAGGCGGGAGCCGGTCTTGCGCCGGCTCCGCCTCAGCTGTCTTCGGGCTGCCCGCGGGTGCCGGGCGCCCGGTGTCCCGTGAGGACCCGGGGGCCCGCTCCCCGGTTTTTTCTTCCGGTCAGGTCTCCCGCCGCGTGTCGAGGAGCCGCATGATGTCGTCGATCGGCTGCTCCATGTCCGTCGACCGGTCGATGAGCCACTGCAACTGGATGCCGTCGGCCACCGCCAGCAGCAGTACCGCCAGCCGTTCGGCGGGGACCACGGTGGTCATCCGCCCCTCGTCCATCCGCTTCTGGACGAATGCGGCGACCCGCTCCCGCAGCGCCGGATAGCGATCGGCGAAGTGCTCGTGCGCCGGGTGGCCGGGGTCGCTGGCGGCCGCGGCCATCGACACGAACAGCTCCACCAGGCCGGGGGTCTTCGCGCTCTCCCGGATGATCTCCCGGTAGCTCTCGGGGCTGGTGCGTTCGTCCTGCCGCATCCGGGCGGTCTCGTCACGCATCCGCAGCACCTGTGTGAGCAGGTCCTCCTTGGAGTCGAAGTAGTGCATCAGGCCGGGCAGGCTGAGATTGCACTTGGCGGCCACCTTGCGCAGCGAGGTGCCCCGGTATCCCTCGGCCGCGAAGATCTCCAGAGCCGCGTGCAGGATCTCGGTGCGCTTTGCCTCGCCCTTCTCGTACGGGCCCCGTTTCGCCATGTCCGTCAGCCTAGCCCGCGGAGGGAAGGCCGGCGGACGCGGCGGCCGGGCTGCTGGGGATGCGTCCGGCGCGGGCCAGGGAACCCAGCCAGCGGGCCGATTCCTTGGGTTCGCGGGCGAAGGTGTGCGGGTCGACCGCGATGAGCCCGAACGTCGGCCGGTAGGAGCCCCACTCGTAGTTGTCCAGGGCGCTCCAGTGCAGATAACCGCGTACGTCGATGCCGTCGCGCATGGCCGAGGCCAGGCTCGCCAGCGCGTCTGTGGTGTACGCGATGCGCAGGTCGTCGTCGCCGGTGGCGATGCCGTTCTCGGTGACCAGGAGGGGGACGTGCGGACCGACCACGCGAGCCGTGTGCCGCACCGCCTCGCCCAGTGCCTCCGGGTAGATCTCCCAGCCGGTCAGTGTGGTGGCGGCGTCCTGCGGCACGGGGAGCGGACCGTCCGGGCCGATCCGGTGGCGGGTGTACGCCTGCACACCGATCCAGTCGTCCTCACGGGCGGCCTCCAGGAAGACGTCCTCACGCGGCCGGGCGTACGCGGCGGCGACCTCCTCCGCACCCGGCTCGGCCTGGTAGACCTGGTTGGCGACGGTCCAGCCGATCTGCAGCGTGGGGTCGGCCGCCTTCAGGACGGCGAAGGCCGCCCGGTGGGCCCGGATCAGCGCCCGGGTGACTTCCGCGTCCGGCTCGGTCGTGGCGGGGTCGAAGGCGACGGCGCCCGCGTGCTCCCCGCCCGCCGAACCGGTGCCACGGTCCGCCTCCCGGGCGGCGCTCGGCGCATCAGGGTGTGCATCAGCGCGATCATGTTCGGTTCGTTGATCGTGACCACGTGGCGGACGCCCGCTCCGAGAACCTCCGCGGCCACGCTCGCGTAGGCGGCGAAGAGATCGGCCGACTCGGGCGACGTCCAGCCGCCGAGCCGGCTGAACCACCACGGCGAGGTGAAGTGATGCAGCGTCACCACCGGGGTCAGGCCGCGCTCCAGGGCTCCGCGCACCATGGCGCGGTAGTGCTCGACGGCGGAGCGCGAGATCCGTCCGCGCTCGGGCTCGATGCGGGCCCATTCCATGCTGAACCGGTAGGAGTTGAAACCGAGTTCACTCAGCAGGTCCATGTCCTGCGGCCAGCGGTGAAAGCTGTCGGCCGCGTCCCCGCTGCGCTCGGCGACGAAGCTGCCGGACCGGTTCTCGACGGCCCACCAGTCGCTGGAGACGTTGTTCCCCTCGATCTGGTGGGCGGAGGTGGCGGCTCCCATGAGGAAACCGTCCGGCAACACGAGGCCGGGCATGGCCGAGGACGTCATGCGGGAGCTCCTTTCGCTTCGGAGCCGAGGGCCGGCGGACAGCCGGCCTGCGGCTCCATGAAAAGCGTTCATTGATCGGTTTTCGTGTTAGCGTACAGGCGGATCCGGTCCGGCAGGAAGAGGCGGCAGCGCGTACGCCGCTCCGGACACGGCCCACCGCACCGGGGCCCGGCGCCGACCTGACGAGGACGCCGGGTCTTGGGGCCGGTGTGCACACAGGCCGGAAGCCGGCCCCGTATCAGCCCGGTGGAGGAGATCATGAACGCCGTCATTCCCCGCCCCGCACGACAGGCAGCGGCAGTCATCGGCGGAGATCCGCACGGAGAACTGAACGGAGAACCGCACGGAGATCTGCATGTCGCCGGAGGCTGGCGGATCCACACCGCCGACGGCCGGCTCACCGCGGTCGCCGACGTGGTGCGCGCGCTGCTGGAACCGCACCTGGGCGACCGCCTGCTGCCGGACCCGGACGACAGCACTCCCGTCCCTGTCCCCGCCCCCGATGCCGGTTCCGGTCCCGCCGCCCTCACACTCGCCTTCGACGAGGCGCCGCCGGCGCCGCACCGCACACCCGTGGGCGTCCCCCCGTGCGGTGGCCCGGAACCGGCGGACGAGTCCTACCGCCTCACGGTCACCGGGCGCGGCATCACCTGCCGGGCCGCCACCGCCGAGGGCGTGTTCCGCGCCGCCACCACGGCGGTCCAGCTGATCACGGCATCCGCTGCCCGGCTCTCCTGCCAGGAGCTGACGGACGCCCCGCACTACGCGTGGCGCGGCCTGATGATCGACCCGGCGCGCGGTTGGCTCACCCCGGGCGAAGTGCGTCGCGTCATCGACCTCGCGGCGCTCTACAAACTGAACGTGCTGCACCTGCACCTGACGGACAACGAGGGCTGGCGGCTGCACCTGCCGGCCACTCCCGAACTGACCGCGGCCGGGGAGGACGGCACGCCGCGGGAGTTCTACACCACCGAGGACTACCGCGCCCTCCAGGAGTACGCGGCCGAGCGCTTCGTGACCGTCGTCCCCGAGATCGACCTGCCGGGGCACTGCGCCGCCCTGCGCGAGGCCCTGCCGGGACTGCCGGCCGCACCCGCGCCGGAGGGTCTGGCGGGGCGTTTCCCGTTCGTACCTCCGCTCGACCTCGCCGACCCGGCCACACGGGACGCCGTCGCCTCGGTCTTCGCCGACGTGTGCCGGCTGACCACCGGCCCCTTCGTGCACATCGGCGGGGACGAGACCGTCGGGATGACCGAGGACAGCTTCATCCTCGCGATACGCGAACTGCGCGCCCTCGTACAGGGCGTCGGGCAAGCGGCCACTGGCCTGGCAGGAATCCTCGCGCGCCGGGATCACCCAGGACGACATCGCCCAGTTCTGGGTGGACGTACCGATGATGGACCTGCCCGACACGGAGGAGGAACTCGCCCGCCGGCCCGAGCTGCTCGCGGCCGGCCACACCCTCGAACTCATCAGGGCCCTCAAGACGTTCTTCGCCCCCGCCTGCCATGACGTCGCCCGCATCGTCGACGGAGGCGGACGCGTCCTGCTGTCCCCGCAGTCCCACCTCTACCTGGACCGCCCCTATGCCCCGGAGGTGATGCCACCCGGCCGGGCCGGGAACGCCGCCCACCTGGGGTTCGCCACCTACCGGCCCCGCGGTGTCCGTCACGCCGCCGCGTGGGAGCCTGCCTCCCACGGCATCCCCGACGCGCGGATCGCCGGAATCGAGGCGACGCTCTTCGGCGAGTCGGTCGAAGGGCTCGACGACCTGACCACTCTGCTGCTGCCACGCCTTGCGTCCGTCGCGGAGACCGCGTGGACCGGCCGGGCACCGGAATGGAAGGACCACCGGGACCGCGTCGCCCGCCACGGCCGGCTCTGGCGGGAGCGGGGACTCGCCTATCTGGCCTCCACGGAAATCCCCTGGCCGTGACCGGGGAGCAGTTCTCCGCTCTCCTGTGACCGTACGCGGACTCGGCCGGGGAAGGGCTGCGGTCGGCGGTGGCCGGGAACGCGGTGCACCAGCTGCGGCGGTGTACCAGCTGTGGGCGGTGCTCAGCGGGATCAGCCCACTGGCCTGGCACCGCCTGGTGGTGGGCGGGCTCGTCCCGCCTCATCTCGGTGCCCGAGACCCATGCCCCGGCTCCACCGGCACCGGCTCGGCCTCCCCGACGACAGCGTTTTCCTCACGGGAAGACCGCCGATGTCTTGCTGTCCCCATTCCGCAAGCGGGCAGGGGTGTGGGCCGCACCACCCGGTTGCGGCCCACACCCCTGTAACGGCAACGGCCCGGGAAGGGGCTCAGTGCTTGAAGGCGTCCTTGGCGTGCTCGCCGGCCTGCTTCACATCGCTCTTGGCCTGTTCTGCCTTGCCCTCGCCCTGGAGCCGCTCATTGCCGACGGCCTTGCCCGCGGTTTCCTTGGCCTGGCCCTTGAGCTTGTCGGCGGTGTTCTCAGCCTTGTCGGCAGCACTCATCACGCTCTCCTCACGTTGCGGTTCTGACAATCCGGTGCCCCGCGTCAGCGCTGTTATGCACGTTCGGAACATAGTGCGGCACATAAACGGGCCGCCGGGCTGCCGCGGGCCGAACTCCGCCGGAACCGGCGCGTCCGAGCGGTTGTTTGTCACCGTCGGACGGGGGCAAACGGCCATTCACAACCTGATGCCGCGGCCGTAACCGAGGCCGCGGTCCTGACTTTTGGAGTGCGTACGCATGGGAATCATTTCCTGGATCATCCTGGGTCTGCTGGCCGGTGCGATCGCGAAGTTCCTGCTGCCCGGCCGCGACCCGGGCGGCATCCTCATCACCATGATTCTCGGTGTCCTGGGCGCGCTGCTGGGCGGTTTCCTCGCCCAGGCACTCTTCGACGTCGACCCGATGGACGGTTTCTTCGAGATCTCCTCCTGGCTGTCGGCGATCATCGGCTCGCTCATCCTGCTCGTGATCTACCGGGCGGTCGCGGGCAAGCGCCACCACGCCTGACCACAGCACCGAACCGAACCCGCAGCGGGCACCGGAATTCCTTCCGGTGCCCGCTGGGCTGTACCTCCCCATGGGTCCCTGGCGGGGTCCGGTCTGCGGGATATCGGGACGCTCGTATCACTGATGCTGCCCGTACCTGTCAGCACAGGAATCGCCATTCGAGTGATCCGTGAGGGTGCGAGCCGGACCGGTTCGGCCTCCGAGACACAAGGTGCCGGCGGAAGGTCTCATCTGTGGTTTTCCGTATTCGGATTCGGCTACCGGGGAGATGCCGATCGGCATGCCTTACGCGTTCACTGACTTTTTCTCAGCGAGATGATCTACGCGAAGATGCGTGAACCCGTCGTGCGTGAGCAAGCCGCACACGTCGTCCTTGGTTGCGGGCAGACGTGAAGCCGCTGATAGGGCAGGTCTCACCGCAAGATCATGTCTGTAACCACCAGAGGCTTCACGCCGGTCGCCTCTGTTGCCGCGCTCAACGTTTTGCGCCACGTCGTGGTGCACTTGTCCCGCCTGCCGGCCGGGCACCGGCGACGCATCGGTACTCCGCGCGGAAGCCGGGCGCTCGGCCCGTTCCGCCAGGCCGTGCTGGCGCCGCGCTGGTTCCTGGCGGCCGGTGCAGTCGGTCAGTCCGGCTCAGCGGGGGCTGACGGCGGGCCGTCTCGGAGGAAGTGCGAGACGAGGTTCGCGAGGCTGACAGGAGAGATCGTCTTCGAGGTCCCGCGGATGTCGGTGATGGTCCATCAGTGCCAGGCACGGATCGCATCCGGTGGGGTGGCAAGTGGGGGACCGACGGTGTCCGGCGCCACAACCGTCAGAAAGCGGCGTTCGGCCCGGCAGGCCGGCCTGCCTCCGACCGGGCGCTCCTTGGTCCGAATCGCGAGCTCGGGGCCGAGGGTGACGTCGGTGATGCCGAGTTCCTCGCGGAGCCCCCGAGGCTGCGCGAGACGGTCTGTACGCCGATCCGCCGGGCGGCAAGCCAGTACGCGCTCGGGCCGCTGCCTGAGGACGCGCACCACGACTACGGCCCCGTCCGCGTCGAGTCCCACGAACTCGTCCTCATCGACCGAAACCTCGGGATCCTTGCCCTTCTGGTTGTCGCCGACGACGGGGACAACTGCTGCGGCAGGGCCTGTCAGCACTCGCCTTCCCGATGGAGAGCGATACCGAAAGGGAAAACTTCGACCGGTGGGGAGCTGCTTCGGCGGACCATAGGGCGGGTGGCCTCACCACCCGTCGGCACGATCGCCCGGGCCGGCGTCCCAGGCAGCAGGGAGGCTCAGTGACCTTCGTATGGAGCGGGTGGGGTTGGGCGACGTTCCCGCTCGTCATCCTCTGGCTGATGGGCGGCAGCGCTGCGGGCGACCACTTCTTCGGGAACGAGAACCTGGGCGGAGCGGTGGGAGGGTTCGCCTCATGTCTGGTGCTCTGGTTCTGGGGGCGCCACCTCAACAGGTACGGCAACGAGCACACGATGTCTGCCGTTCCGATGCACTGGTGGGGCGCGTCCCTCCTGCTCTTCGGTGTGGCCACGGCCGTACTCGTCGAGCTGTATCCCACCTGAGCGGCGACGTCGTTCCGGCGCGGCATGAGGGAGTCGCGCGCTCGTGCAGCATGCGCATGACGGTTGCCGGGCTGGGCGGAGGCGCGTCGGCTCAGTCGCTGGAGAGCAGGCGTGCCTCGTCGACTGAGGTGGTGGTTGCGGACACGAGTTCCGTCCTGTGGTGGGCGGTTGCGTTTCGTGATCAGTTCAGCAGGACTCACCGGGAGGTGGTTGGCAGGTCTGCGGCAGCACCCCCGCGCTTCACAGGTGATGCCGCATTCCCGCCGAGGCGTGTGCCGGATCTCTTGCGCCATTGCTGATCAAGGGCACATTGCGGTATCGACGGCCTGCCCCGGCCTCCAGGAATCCGTGGACTCGCGCGCCTGGAGTGCCGGCTTCCTCACTGCTCTCACCGACGGGTTCTCCTCGGTGGCCGGATACGGGCGGATCGACCGCGATGCCCCTCAGTGCCGCCTGCTGCCGTACGGCCTGGCGGGACCCGCATCAGGTACGAGCTGACCGGCAGGCAGGGGGATCCGCCCGGACGCTCCCGGAGAGCGAGGTGAGGGAGGGGACGGCCGGAATGTGCCGGCAATCTGTCGTGGCCCCGGCGCAGCGGTGAGGCGGCCCTGGTCAGTTCGAACGCTGGGTGATGAGCAGGCCCAGAC
Source organism: Streptomyces altiplanensis (assembly GCA_003719395.1). Classification (GTDB taxonomy): domain Bacteria; phylum Actinomycetota; class Actinomycetes; order Streptomycetales; family Streptomycetaceae; genus Streptomyces; species Streptomyces altiplanensis. Next base: position 34,429 of record RHMC01000002.1, on the reverse strand, counting down.
CGTCCAGGATGCGTTGCAGGCCGAACTCCAGCGCCTGGTCCTGTCCGCCGTACTGCGTCACCGAGGCCAGCGCGGCGGTGAGGGCGGGGTAGCGCTCGCCGTGCGCCCGCATCAGCTCCCCGAGCGTGATGCTGAGCTGCGCTTCGGGGTCGCCCGCCGGACCCGCCGCGCGGGCCTGCTGGGCGATCCCGCGCGCATGGCCGGTCAGCAGGACGACCGCGTCCATCCGCTCGGCGCCCGAGAGGCCGGTGCCGTCCAGTGCGGCGAGGGCCTGTTCCATCCAGGCGAGCTCCCTGGGCCCCATGACCCTCGGGCCGACGGTCGCGTCCAGCAGCCATGGGTGCCGGTGGAAGGTGTCGGCCAGCCGACGGGCCCAGTCGCCGAGTTGCTCCCGCCAGTCGCGGCGCGGCCCGCCCGGCAGAGGGGCCTCGCCGATTGTGGCCTCCACCATCAACGCGACCAGCTCGGCCTTTCCGGGCACGTACCGGTAGAGCGCATCTTGGTGACGTCGAGCAGCCCGGCAACCCGCTGCATGGACACGGCGGTCAGCCCCTCCGCGTCGGCGATCTCGCTGCCGGCCCGCGCGATGCGGTCCAGGTTGAGCGCCGGTTTGGGCCCTCGCGAAGGTTTCGGGTGCGGGCCCCAGAGCAGCCGTGCCGTCCGGCCCCGCTCGTCGCTCATCTCTCCGCTCCCGTCTCCGGTCTTGCGCGCCATCAAAACTGTGTCTACGGTACACACCAATAATCAGTGTCCACTGGACACAGTTTTCGGGGAGTGGTGTCCATGAGCAAGAGCGTCCTCATCTCCGGTGCGAGCATCGCGGGCCCGGCGCTGGCCTTCTGGCTCGGTCGCTACGGATTCAAGCCCACGGTGGTCGAGCTGGCACCGGCCCTGCGCGGTGGTGGCCAGGCCGTCGACTTCCGCGGCCGGACGCACCTGACCGTGCTGGAGCGCATGGGCGTGCTCGCGAAGCTGCGCCGGTTCCAGACCGGCGGCAGCCCGATGCGCTTCGTCGACGAGCAAGGCCGACAGCTGCTGAACCTGCCGGCCGAATTCGCCGGCGGCGACGTGGAAGTACCCCGCGGTGACCTGGCCCGGGTGCTCTACGAGCACAGCCTCCCGCAGACCGAGTACGTCTTCGGCGACTCGATCACCAGCCTTGCCGAGACCGCCGGAGGTGTACAGGTCACTTTCCGGCACAGCGCGCCGCGCGAGTTCGCCCTCGTGATCGGCGCGGACGGGCTGCACTCCAACGTGCGCCGGATCGCCTTCGGCCCCGAGGAGAGGTTCGTCCGCCATCTCGGCTACTACGCAGCCGGCTGGGAACTGCCCGACTACCTGAACCTCGGACGGGGTTCGGTCGGCTACAACACGCCGGGCCGACTCGCCAGCATCGGCGGCGACCACCGGGACGCGGCAAAGGCCGGAGCCTTCTTCGTCTTCGCATCCCCACCGCGCACGTACGACCGCCATGACCCGGAGCAGCAGAAGGCACTGGTCGCCAAGGCCTTCGCCGGGCTCGGTTGGGAGGTGCCACGACTTCTCGACTCCCTGGAGCAGGCCCCGGAGTTGTACTTCGACTCGATCAGCCGGGCGGACGTGGACACCTGGTCCCACGGGCGGATCGGTCTCGTCGGGGACGCCGCCTGCGGCGCGACCATCGGCGGCATGGGCACCGGAACCGGCATGGTGGCCGCCTACGTGCTGGCCGGCGAACTCGCGCTGGTAGGCGGCGACCACCGGGCGGCCTTCACCCGGTACGAGAACACGGTGCGCGGCTATGCCCAGGGCTGCCAGAAGGGCGGTGACCGCACCGGGAAGTTCCTTGCCCCCGGCACCGCGGCCGGTCTCCGCATCCGAAACGGCCTGCTGCGCAGGCGCTCCTTCCTGAACTGGATGCTCAAGAAAGGGCAGAAGGTCAGTACCATCCCCCTGCCCGACTACCGAACCGAGCTCAGCCGGTCCAACAAGTGACATCGACCAGGAAGGTCACCACCGAGGACCAGGCAGCCTCCGTGTCCCGAGGTGTACAGCTCCTTGTCCGCCGGGGCGGCCGGAGCCCCGACGCCCGCGCACATCCTGAGGTGCGCGGGCGCCGGGCTGGCCGCCGAAGGGGCCTGCGCCCCGCTTCAGCCCTGTGGTGTCCCGGTCGTCTCGATCACGCACTTCTGCTGCACCAGGTCCAGCAACTCCACCGCGCTCCGGGACGTTTCGCACGCGAAGTACGCGGTGAGCACGGTTTGCACGTTGAGCGGCGGTGCGAAGACGAACTGGCCGTTCTCGCGGTACTGCAGGATCGTGTCGGCCGAGAGTTCCCGGAGCAGGGCGACCGTGTCCTCCAGCCGCGTGAGGTGGCCGTTCCTGGCGGCACAGAAGTCGTACTCCAGCGCGGCGCTCTGCCGGGTGGGCACCAGAGCGACGGGCTCGCGGCCCAAGCGGTGCTGGATCCCGTAGGCGTCGAGTCCGGTGCAGATGCGCAGGAGGTTCTGCACCGAAGCGCCGCCCCCGGAGATACGGGGCGCGCACTCCAGGATGTGGAGGCGGCCGGCGCCGTCGTACCGGAACTCCGCGTTGAACGCCGAGTTGTCCAGGCCGACCCCGCCGATGACGCGTTCGAGCATCTGCTGGAACTCGCGCCCCTTCGATTCGTCGAACGGCTGGGTCACACAGCCGGTCTCGTGGAACGAGGGAAGACCGGTCAGCCTGGGAAGTTTGCGGTGGAACAGGAGACAGGTGACCGTGCCGTCGACGACGAACCCGTCGACCATCACCTCGTCACCGTCCAGATACCGCTCCGCGATGATCTGGGACGGCCCCCGGCTGTCCCGCAGCAGACCGCAGACCCGCTTCACGGACACGAAGGCCTTCCGGAAGTCCTCCGGCCGGTCGACCCGGACGACGCCCGCGCTGTAGAAGCCGTTGGAGGGCTTGAGGACGACGGGGAAACCCAGAGCCTCTTCGACCCGGCCCAGCGCTTCGCGCGGGTCCGTGCCCGGGGCCATCTCGATGTGCCGGGCGACGTCGTCCCGTACGGCCGGATGTGCCTTGAACAACGACTTGTCGGTGAGGCAGTTGACCGCGTCGAGGTCCCTGGAAGGCCAGCCGCGGTGCCTGCGCAGCAGGTCGGTGTGGATCTGGTATCCGTCCCGGAAGGAGACGATGTCGTCGAAGAGGTGGAGTTCGACCGCGTCTCCCACCTGGGCGGCCACGGTCTCCTGCCAGGCTTCCCGGTCGATTCCGGCCAGCGAGGGGGGCTCGGCGAACACGGCCTCGATCCCCTGGGATCCGCAGTAGCGCAGATAGTCGAGGGAGTCTTCCTCCCGGCCGAGTACGAGTACCTTCATCGAAGCTCCAGAGTGCAGCACTTGACACTGCCGCCTGCCTTGAGCAGCTCGGACAGTTCCACGCCGATGGGGTTGAACCCCTTGTTCTTCAGACGGGCGATCAGGTGGGTGGCCGCCTGCGGCAACAGGACGTTGTACCCGTCACTGAAGGCGTTGAGGCCGAACACGGCGGCGTCCTCACGACGGGCGAGGATCGCGTCGGGGTACATCGCCCGCAGAACCGCCTGGCTGCCCTTCGAGAAGGCCTCCGGGTAGTACATGATCTCCGTGTCGGAGAGGACCGACAGGGCCGTGTCCAGGTGGTAGTGACTCGGGTTCACGAGGGTCAGTCCGGTGACCGGCAGCCCGAAGAACTCCTGGGCCTCGGCGTGCGAACGCGGGTCCGTACGGAACCCGGTGCCCGCCAGGATCCGGCGTCCGACGACGAGGTAGTCGCCCTCGCCCTCGTTGATGAACTCCGGCCACAGGGTCTCCTCGAAGCCCTGCCGTTCGAACCAGGCCAGGTACGCCGGTCCCTCGGCGGTGCGCTCCGCGTGCCGGAACCGCGCCCCCATGACCTTGCCGTCGACCACGGTCGCGCCATTGGCGGCGAACACCATGTCGGGCAGGCCCGGGACCGGGTCGATGAGCTCCACCGTGTGGCCGAGCGACTGGTAGAGCCCGTACAGCTTCTCCCACTGGGCGACCGCGAGACCGCCGTCGCAGGGCTTCTCCGGGTGCATCCAGGGATTGATCGAGTACGTGACGTCGAAGTGACTGGGCCGGCACATCAGCAGGCGCCGTGGGGTGGCCACGCGACCGGTGAGGGGCTGGGTGGCGTGGGAAGCAGGATGGATCGCATCTGTGGTGGGCACGGGACTCGCTCCTCTGGAATGGGTCAGTCTGTGGTCGCCGGGGCACGGGAGACCAGCGTCATGTGGGCGGTGACGACGGGCTCGCCCTCGTCCGTCGTCACCTCGCTGCGCGTGGAGATGATCCCGTTGCCCGCCAGCTGTCGAGCGGCGTCTATGTGTACGGTGACGCTGAGCCGGTCGCCCGCTCGGACCGGGCGGTGGAACTCCAGCCGCTGGTCGCTGTGGACCACCCTGTCGAGGTCGAGGCCGATCGCGGGATCTCCGCGTACCTCGGCCATCGCCCGGTGGACCACCAGGAAGACGAAGGTCGGTGGCGCGATCACGTCCGGGTGGCCGAGTGCGCGCGCCGCCTGGACGTCCCGGTAGGCCGGGTGCGGATCACCGATGGAGGCCGCGAACTCGCGGATCTTCTCCCGGCTCACCTCGTACGGCGGCGCGGTCGGGTAACGCCGGCCGACCAGGTCCGAGGTCACCGGCATCGTTCCCGGACCTTCCCGGCGTACTCACCGGCCGTGACAGACGGTCTCATGACCCGGCCCCTCACTCAGGAAGGCGTCCACCGAGCGGCGGTGGTCCTCGCTGCCCGACACCTCCGCGGCGATACCGGGCAGGGCGGCGTCAGCCAGCGGGGTGCCTCCGGCCAGGAACCGCCGTACGACCTGTTTGGTCGCCGCATGCGCCCGGGTGGGGCCCGAGGCCAGGCGCATGGCGTAGGCGTACGCGTCGTCCTGGAAGGTGGCGAGTTCCATGATCTCGTTGACAACCCCCCATCGTTCCATGGTCGTTGCGCGGTAGAGCTTTCCGGTCATGACCAGTTCGCGGGCCCGCCCCGGCCCCGCGCGTTCGGCGAGGCGCTGTGTGCCCCCCATGGCGGGAGTGAATCCGACGACGCGCTCCACCAGTCCGAACCGGGCAGAGGCCGTGGCCACGACGAGGTCGCAGGCCAGCGCGAGTTCGAAGGCGGCTGTGAGGGTCAGGGAGTGCGCCGCGAACACGGTCGGGAAGGGGAGGTTCTCCAGCGCCTGCGTCGTGGCCAGCTGCTCCGCCCAGAAGCCCTCGGCGTCCTCCGGGGCCATGCGGCGGAAGATCTCGACGTCGACGCCGGCGCTGACGACCGGGCCCTTCGCCCGGATCAGCAGCCCGCGCGGCGGGTTGTCGCCCAGCCGTCGCAGCGCGGCCTTCCAGGCATCCCACATCGCGTGGTCGAAGAGGTTCTTCGGAGGGCTGTCCATGGTGAGCACGGCCAGCGGGCCGTCCACGGACAGCCGCAGCGGTGACCCCTCGGAGAAGACATCCGTCATGTGGCGCTCTTGAAGATGCTGATCGCGTTGTTGCCGCCGAATCCGAAGGCGTTGTTCTGCGCGTAACGCAGTCCGGGCAGGGCCAGCGGGCCGTCGGTGACCAGATTGATGTCCAGTTCCAGGTCTTCGCGGCCGATGTTCGTGGGCGGCACCAGCTTGTGCCGGAGGGACATGCACGAGGCCACCGCTCCGACCGCTCCGGCAGCGCCCATCAGGTGGCCGACGGTCCCCTTGACAGCCGTGATCGCTGCCCGGGGGTAGTGGTCCCTGAAGATGGCACCCTCGATGCTGTCGTTGGCGCGGCTCCCGGTTCCGTGGGCGAAGATGCACGTCGATGTCGGCCGCGTCGAGTCCGGCCTGGGCGAGTGCCATCCGGTGGCAGGAGGCGACTCCGTCCGGGTCGGGAGCGGTGGGGTGGCTGGCGTCGTTGTTCACCGCGGAGGCCAGCAGCTCCGCGTGCGGAGAGCCCGAGCTGCCGAGCGCCTTTTCGGTCTGGAGGACCAGGAAACCGGCGCCCTCGGACGGGGTCACGTACCGTCGGTCCTTCGCGAACGGACGGCACGCGACGGGGCCGATCGCCTGGAGGGTGTTGAAGCCGATCAGGTTCTTCTCGGAGTAGGGGTCGACGCCCCCGACCACGGCGGTGTCGGCGACACCGGCCCGCAGCAGTTCCAGCGCGCAGGAGAGAGCCACGTTGGCCGAGGCGCAGGTGTTGTGCACGGTGAAGGCGGGACCGACCGAGCCGACGGCGCGGGCGACGTCGTCCGCTATGGAGTAACTGGAGTAGCTGCCCGATTCACCGGGGCCGCACCGGCCCGCGACGACGTCCTCCAGGGCATCCGCCTGACCGTCGCTGCTGCCGACACACACCACGGCGTTGCGAAGAGCCGGATGCCCGGGGGTGAACCCCGCGTCGGCCAGTGCCTCCAGGGCCGCGTACTCGGCGAAGAGCGAGGCCGAGCGGGCCGTCCCGTACGACGTCCGGTGACCGGTGAGCGCATGCGCACTCTCGCGGGCCGCGTCGGGAACCCGGCCACTGAGAATGCCCGGCTTCATCCCCGGGTAGATCGGCTTCAGTTCCTCGAAGCGCGTCGTCGCCGTGCAGAGGTCGTCCCACAGGCGGTCCTTGCCCGCTCCGGCCGGTGAGATCGCTCCGAGACCGGTGACGAATACGGGTGTGGATCCTCGGCTCATCACGAGCTCCTCTTCGTTACGGTCACACTGGCGCGCTTGCCGGACGGGGCGCGGCATTCGACGACCGCACGTGCGCCGGGCGCGAGGTCCTGCACCATCCGGAGGAACTCGACGGTGATGTACGCACCGTTCCTGCCCGGGTGTTCCTTGACGGCGCCGCGGCCGCCGTCGGGGCCGGCGACGACCCAGGCCCGGCCGCCGGCCGGGAACGGCTCGGCGGGCGACGCGTCCTCATGCCAGAACTCGAAACTGGCCGCGTAGTCGTCGCCCGAGCTCAGCCGGGCGTGTGTGACGCCGGACAGGCAGACAAGGGAATCGTCCTGCTGCCGGGCGTCCCCCAGGGCCTCTGCGGAGTAGACGTCGCCGACCAGGAGGTGTCCCGTCCGCCCCGTGGACGTCTCGCTCTTCGCGAGCGCCACCAGGGTCTGCCACAGAGAGACCACCGGAGTCAGCTGAGCGGCGTTGAGGGTCATGTTCCGCCCCGTGGCGCCGATCGCCAGATTGACGAAGGCCGAAGCGGAACTGGTCAGGGCGTTGGGGAAGTACTGCGCCGACATCAGCCGGCCCTTGGCCGCCGCGGTGCGCTGCAACCCGGCCATGGCACCGAAGTTGCCGTACTCGGTGCCGATGACCACCGTCTCGCCGCTCTCGCGCTCGTACTCGTCCTGCAGGACGAGGTACAGGCACAGCCGGGTGAACCAGTCGCGGAACTGGTCGCCGGCGGTACCGACGACCGCGTGGAAGTCCTCAGGTGTGCCCGATGGGGGGTCGTCCGGAGACTCTCCTTGATCCACCGCACACATCGCGACCCGGTCAAGGCTGAACTCAAACACGTGTCTCTCCATGGCAAAGCCGCTGTTCCGCGAGGCAGGAACAGCAGAGGGATGCGGTTTACTTGGCTGCGTTTTCCGTGATGTAGCGGTCGAGGTCGGCCACCGTCACGAGGTCGCGCGAGAAGTCGTCGCCGAGTTCGATGTCGTATGCCGCCTCGATATGGACGATGACGTCGATGAACTTCAGCGAATCAATGCCGAGGTCGGCATTCAGGCGCTGTTCACCAGAAATTTCGGAGGTCTCGGGGAGCTCTGCGACGCTGCGCAGAACGTCGGCAATCCTGGAATCAATCGTGGTCGACATTGAAGTCCCCTCACTGAAGTTTTAAAAACGCCGGATTTGGCTTGAGGTGGTTCGGTTGGGTGGAACCGTGACCGCAGATACTACTAGTCCATTGCCAACCGCCCAGCGCCCTCTGAAACCGACGAGCTCAAGCTCGTCGATGAATGGGCCGGGTACGCGGAGAAGGGCTTCGAAAGTGTTCTTTTCCGGATCCAGAGTTATCTCTGCCCCACCGAAACCGAGCCGGCGCCGTGTCAAGGGGAACCAGGCCTTGTACGTCGATTCCTTCGCCGTGAAAAGCACTCGGTCCCAGTGGGTACGCGAATCCCGTCCGGCGAGCTCGCGCAGGTGGGCTCGCTCCGGGGCGAGTGTCACCTTGGCGAGGACTCCGGTGGGCAGTGGGTGATGCGGCTCGGCATCGATGCCAATGGAGTGCAGCTCAGAGGAGTGGGCGAGTGCTGCGGCCCGGTATCCGCGGCAGTGGGTCATGCTGCCCACGACACCGGCCGGCCACTGCGGGGAGCCGTCCGGTCGCGGAACGAACGGCGCTTTTGGAAGGCCGAGTCTCTTCAGTCCCTGCCGAGCGCAATGACGAACGGAGGTGAACTCCATGCGACGTTCATTCGACACTTCGCCCAGAGCCGCAGCTTCGACAGCATAGAGCTCTGATGGCGGCAGGTCAACGAAGAGCTCCTCGCCCATTACGCCCGCCGGAAGAATCCCTTGAATCACTGCGCCCCCGCACAATTTCCCCGATCGGGCCACACCCGCTACGCCCGATGACTGCGCCACCGTACCAGCTGGGATGGATAGGGGAGGGCCATGGTCCGAAGGGGGACGGAGGGGGGTGCTTCTGGAGGAATCCCGGGGCGACGCATTGCCCTCCTGAAGGGCTGGAGGTCACCATTACGTCAAACTGCACCAAAAGGGTCACTTGGTGCAGTGGTATGAATCACAATGGGTTTACAGGATTCCCGAGTCATGATCGTCTGTGGTCGCACTTGAAAGCTTGGATGTAGGGGGATTTGAATAGTGTCCGTACTGGAATCGGAACTTTCCAAAAACGGTTTCGATAAGTGGGCCCTCGGAGACGTATTCGGTGTCGGGGAGAGCGACAGCAATTACCAGGCGCTGGCCGCCGAGTACGACGACCTTCCGGAGGACCCGTACGCGGCCGGTTCCGGACGCTACCGGCGGTACGCGCGCGGCATGTATCTGCCCTGGTCCAAGGAGTTCAGCTGGATCCCGGCGACCGAGGACCAGTCGCGCGACGGGATGAACGGCTACTACCAGGGTGATCACAACCCCGAGTACGTAGGAGTGGTGCGCAACCTCCCCGCCATCAGCGAGCGGGCCCGGAACAACCAGTTGCTGCTCGACATCATCGATTTCGACTTCCAGCAGACCCGCTGGAACGACGTCGACTCGGTCTGGCCGCTGCATGTCGGTGTGCACTTCATCAAGCTCTCCATCGACGAGGACGGCGGCGAAGCCGTCTCCTCCCCGAACGAGCTGCACCAGGACGGCGAGCCGTTCGTCTTCGCCCACCTGATGTACCGGCGCAACGCGGAGGGCGGCGACAACGTCATAGCCCCGCCCAAGTACCGCGGCCTGCAACCTCGTGACGTGCCCGAGGAGGACGTCATGGCGTCCTTCACGCTGGCCCGTCCGCTCGAGGCGTACGGGATCACCGACAAGCTGGTGAGCCACTACGTGGGACCGGTCAGGAAGGGTTCCGCGGAGGGACCGGGCGAGCGCGCCATTCTTCTCACGGACTTCGTTCCGATGCGGCAGCTCATCTGATGAGGTTCCACCACGACAGGGCGACGGACGAGTCGGCCCTGCAGGAACTGCGCAAGGCGCTGGTCTTCTTCTACGGCGACGCGACCGTCGAGGAGACCGACCCGGGCTTCACGGTCACCGTGCCGGCGGAGCTCTCCGAGCGCGAACTGGGCGACGTGGTACGGCATTTCCTGCGCGGCCAGCGGGTCGTTCCCGTGAAGGTCGTGTCGGACCGTCCGGGGCGTGCGGGTTCGCAGTGCGGGCTGCCCGACGACGACCGGATGAGCGTCGGACCCGGAACCTATCTGCAGGGTCCGAAGTGGTCCGACGCGATGGACGCCACCCGCAGGCTGGTGCGGGAGAGCCTGGCGGCACGGTTCGACGTGCCGCAGCTGAAGGGCTCCGCCCTGATCTCCCGTGACGTCCTGGTCAAGGCCGGCTACTTCCGCAAGTTCCCGAACCTGGTGAACACGGTTTCCCGTATCCGGCCCGACTACTGGGACGGCGTCTCCGTGTCCCGGCTCCGGCCCGGCCAGGACGCCGCGCTGTCGTCGTTCTACGTGCCGTCGGACATGGTCCTGAACCCTGTCACCTGCTACCACGTGTACGCCCAGGCCCAGGCCCTCATGGAGCGGCACGCGACGGGCATGTTCGGCATCGAGGGGCCGGTCTTCCGGCACGAGTCGCACAACCACACCGCGACCCGGCTCGCCGAGTTCACCATGTACGAACTGGTCGGTATGGGCACGCAGGAAGAAGTGCGCACGTACTTCGAGAGCCTGCTGGACGCCTACACGGTCCTCTTCGCGGAGCTGGGCCTGCCGCACCGCATCGTCAGCGCGTCCGACGCCTTCTTCGGCGACGATCCCACCCTCACCCGCAACGCCCAGTTGATGAGCGGCAGCAAGTTCGAGGTGCGGATCCCGATGCGTGACGGCGAGCTCTCGGTGGCCAGCGTGAACTCGCACGGAGCGGCGTTCGTGGACACCTTCGGGCTGAGCCGGGGCGGCAGGGTCGCGGAGACCTGCTGCGCGGGGATCGGCCTGGACCGCCTCACGTACGCGCTCAAGGCGTACGACCTCCTGCCCTGACCGTCCGGGCCGAGTGGCACGCTGCCACAGGTGCCACTCGGCCCGTCTTTTGCGCCAGCGCTTCCAACCGGGCGCTTCACCTAGGGATTTCCGGCATGCAGAACATCGCAACGATCGTCGACGAACTGCTCTCGCAGCAGGCCGCGGCCCGTGACGTCCCGAGCGACGCCGAGCCGCACATGATCATCATCAGCTCACTGGACCAGATGCGCTTCCTGGTCGCCGTGGAGGAGCGCCTCGACACGGTGCTGGAGGTCGGGGACGTCTTCCCCTTCGACCTGACCTCGCGCGACAACCTGGTCAAGAGCGTCGAGGAACTGCTCACCCAAGCGGGTGAGACCCTGTGATCCGTCCACCGCGTACGTCCGCCGGGGCGCCGTCACGAGGCGGGAACCAGTGAAACCTGTTCGGCGCCTGGTCGACCTGTCCATCGCGCGAGAGGTCGTCCAGGTATCGCTTCCTCTCATGCTGGGCATGGCCGGCAACCTGGTGATGATGCTGGTCGACCGCATCGCACTCGCCCGCTACTCGGAGGCGACTCTCATCGCCTCGGGCCCGGCGGTCTTCACCGGCATGACGCTCATCATGTTCGTCACCGGGATCGCGGGCATCACCCGTTCCTACGTCGCCCAGGCCCATGGCCGCGGTGACCGGGAAGGGACTGCGGACGAGGGCGCCGCGGGTGTGCTGCTGGCCGTGGCCCTGGCGGTGCTGATGCTGCTCGCGACACCGCTGATCACCAGGATTCCTGAGCTCAGCGACCGGCCGGCCTCCAGTGTGGTGCTCGAATCGGTCTACCTGGAGTGGTCGGTCCGCTTCGGAGCCGTGATGACGCTCAACATCGCGCTGGCGTCGTTCTTCAACGGCACCCGCAGGACACGGGTGCCGATGGTGGTCGGTCTGCTCGGCCAGGCTGTCGGGGTGCTGATGAACATCGGCCTCATCTTCGGCAACTTCGGCCTCCCCGAACTCGGAATGCGCGGTTCGGGCATCGCGACCTTCATCGCCGTTTCCGTCATGCTGGCCGGCTACGTGGTGTGCCTGCCGCGCACGTTCTACGCGGGATTCTCCCGGCTGCTGCGCAACGGTGCCCGCGCGGTCCTGTCCGTACTGGGGCAGCGACTGCGCAAGGGAGCACCTTCCGGAGGTTCCAGCGGCCTTGAGGAGATGGGCCACACGTCCTTCGTGTGGATCGCCGGAATCCTCGGCCCCGTGGCCCTGGCCGCGAACAACGTGGCCCTGTCGCTCAACTACGTGGCCATCATTCCGCTGATCGGCCTGGGCATCGGGTGCAGCATCCTGTCCGGCAACTCCATCGGCGAGAACAGGTACGACCGTGTTCCGCACATTCTGCGGGCCACACTCGCGGTGGCCTCCGGCTATGTCCTCGTCATCGCGTTCTTCCAGGTCTTCCTGCCGAAGCTGCTGCTCTCCCCGTTCGGCCTCACCGGCTCGGACCCCGCCACGACCAGCACGGCGGTCGACACCTCCCACGTTCTGTGGATGTACGCGGTGGCCTTCATGTTCTCCATGACCGGCGGAGCCGTCCTGGAGAGTTTCGGACTCACACGCTTCGTCTTCCTGACGCGCATCGGGGTGGTCTGGATGCTGAGCGTGCCGGCCATTCTGCTCATCGCCGTGCTCAACCGGGACGACCCGGGCGCGCTCGCGCTCATGTGGATCGTCTACTCACTGTTCGAGGCCGTGATGGGGGCGCTCTACTTCTGGCGCATCCGCCGGGCCGTCGCGGCCGGCGAGAACCAGCTGACGAAGCAGGGAACCGAGGCGCAGAGGAGTATGGAAGGCGATGCCCAGCCCGTTTGACGACGACAGTCGGCCCATGCTGGTCCTCGTCAACGACGAGGACCAGCACTCCCTGTGGCCGGAGCACCTCGAAGTGCCCCGGGGCTGGCACGTGGTCTTCCGCGCGTCCTCACGCCAGGAGTGCCTCGACCACGTCGACCGGACGTGGACCGACATGCGCCCCCGGCCGGTGGTCCGCGCGGCTGCCTCCGGGCCCGCATGAGCCGCCTGCCGTACCTGCCGCGCCTGCCCCTCCCCTCCCTCTCCCTGTTCTGCTGCTTCCGTGAAATGAGGAAACCGTGTCACGTTCCGCGCTGGTGATCGGCGGAAACCGAGGGATAGGCCGGGCCACCGCGGTGTGCCTGGCCGACCGGGGAGACCGGGTGGCGGCGACGTACCGCACGGGCGACTGCCCGGAGGGAACGCTGCCCGTACGGTGCGACGTGACCAGCGGCGCGGACGTCGAGCGGGCCGTCAAGGAGGCCGCTGCGGCCCACGGGCCGGTGGAGGTGCTGGTGGTCAACGCGGGTGTCACCCGGGACCGGCTGCTGTTCTCCATGACGGAGGAGGATTTCGAGGCGACGCTCAGGACCAACCTCACCGGGGCGTTCCTCGCGGCCAAGCACGCCGCGCGCGGCATGATCAGGAACCGTTTCGGGCGTATCGTCTTCGTCTCTTCCGTCGTGGCCCTCTCCGGAGAGGCGGGTCAGACCAACTACGCCGCCTCCAAGGCGGGTCTGATCGGCATGGCCCGGTCCCTGGCCCGGGAGTTCGGCGGCCGGGGGATCACGGTGAACGTCGTCGCCCCCGGGGTCACGGACACGGACATGGTCGCCGTCCTCACCGAGGAGCAGCAGCAGAAGCTGCTCGGCAGGGTCCCGGTGGGCCGGATGGCGCAGCCCGGAGAGGTCGCCGCGGCGATCGAGTTCCTGACCAGGGACGACTCCGGATACATCACAGGAGCGGACCTGCCCGTCGACGGCGGAATGGGGATGGGGCATTGAACCGGGGGATGCCACCGGGCGGACGGACCTGCGGATCGTGGTGAGCGAAGGGGCGGGCGGAGCGCCCCCCGGGCCGCTGATGACGATCGAGGACAGCCGGAGAGTGCTGCGGGACCTCCAGCTGCGCGGCCTCGACGGGTACGGGACACTGACGCCCCACGAACGGGCCCGCGCGGGGCGTCTGCCCGCTGGGCGGGACCGGCGCGACTACGTGGCCGCTCACCTCCTGGTCAGGATCTGCGCGGCGCGCCTGGCCCGGGTACCCCTCCGGTCACTCGTCATCGAGCAGCACTGCCCGGAGTGCGGGGGCAGGGACCACGGGAAACCCTCCGTCAAGGACCACTCACGCCTGCGTGTGAGCCTGTCGCACACCGCGGGTACGGTCGCGGCGGTCGCGGGATGGTCCGCGGTGGGCATCGATGTGGAGACCACGGCCGGATTCTCCTTCGACCGGCGACTGGCCGAACGGGTCCTGGGCCACGCCGAAGCCGCTGCCCTGTACGCGTCGCCGGACCCCTCACAGGGATTCCTGCGCCACTGGGTCCGCAAGGAGGCGCTGGTCAAGGCCGGGCACGGCTCCCTGTTCGGACCCGCGGCGCCGGACACCGCCGGCGCGCGGCCTGGCACACATGGGAATGGACCGCGGCGGACGGGGGCGCTGTCGCCGCCGTGGTGTCGCAGCAGCCCGTGACTCTTCAGTCTGTGGGTGCCCCGGCCGCACAGGCCAATCTCTGACGACAGACCAGGAGGTCCGCGATGGACAGCCACATCATCGAGCAGCACTCCGAGTTCGCCGTGAACTGTTTCACCGGCAGCTTCCGGCACCTGGCCGGGCTGAAGGGGCGGGACATCCTCGAGCAGACCCTCTTCGAGCGGGGGGACGCCTACCTCTTCCAGGCCGGGCTGGACGAGTCGGGCTACCCGGAGTACATCTTCCCGGTCGAAGAGGCCGGTGTGCTCGGCATGCGCCGCTCAGGATTCGACCTCGAGGCGATACCCATCTCGTACGGGGACGTGGGCGCCCAGATCACGGACCTGGTCAACCGGTTCGGCCCAGTCGTCGTGTGGGTCAACACCGCGCACCTGGGCTATGCCGAGGTCTACGGGCGCACCGACTCCTACCTGCACTCCATCGTGATCGACGACGTCGCCGCCGACCTGTCCCACCTCAGGGTCTTCGACTGCATGGTGGTCGACGCCGAGCGTTTCAGCTGTCAGGCGCGGCTGGACTTCACCGCCTTCGAGAAGGCCGTCAGCGACCGCATCCAGAGCGACGCCCACGACTGCATGGGCTTCTTCTACGTCGTCACCGGTTCGGACGGCGCGGCGGACTCCGGAGGTCTGCCGGGAAGCCTGCGCGAGCAGGCCCGCCGGTTCGTGGCGGAGGACCGGTTCCGCAACGCGATCAGGGACTACCAGCACCTGTGCACGGAGGCGTTCGACGACCCCGGCCGCAGCACCGAGTTCGCCGCCAGGCGGCTCTTCATCCACAGCACGGTCCTCTACTCCGTCCCGAGCCTGACGCTGATGAGCCGCTCCCTGGAAGCGGCCGGATCCAGCGCCGAAGCGAAGGAACTGTGCGGGCAGGCGGCACGCCACTGGCAGGCGCTGGGTGTGCTGGCCCTGCGCTACGAGGCCACCGGTTCGGCCGCCGTCCTGAAGCGGCTGAACGAGCGGTTCTCCGTGCTGGACGACGTCACGACACGACTTTGGGAAGAACTCGCGTGAACACGGTCCCGAACACGACACCGGGCGACGCCGCGGACGCCGGCGAGGAGCGGCTGCCGTTGCTGCCCGCGCAGGAGGGCCTGTGGTTCGTCGAAGGCGGACGGCCCAGCGCCCACAACGTGTCCTTCGCCCTGGACCTCGGGGGCTCCCTGGACCGGTCACGCCTGTCGAGGGCGCTGCGGGAGCTGGCCGGCCGCCATGCCGCCCTGCGGTGCCGGGTGGTGGCGGAGTCCGGCACCCCCGTCCAGCTCGTCGCCCCGTCGGTGACCCCGCACGTCACCGAGGTCGGCATTGCCGCCGGACCTGCCGCCGGGGCCGAGGACCAGACGCTGGACCGGTGGATCACGGCGGAACAGGAGAAGCCGTTCCGGCTCGATGAGGGACCGCTGTTCCGCGTGACGCTCTTCCGACTGGCCGAGCGGCGGCACGTACTTCTCTTCGTGATGCACCACATCGTCTCGGACGGCGCATCCTGTGACCTTCTGGCGCGCGACCTCGGTGTCCTGTACGAGGCCGGCGCGACGCGGCTTCCGTGCCCGCTCCGAGCCTGAGTTACGCGCAGTACACAGAGCAGGAGCGCGAGCGTGCCGCCGGGAGGCGCGCGCAACGGGCACTGGAGTACTGGACCGAGGAATTCCGTTCACCCCCCGAGCCGTTGCGGCTCCCGTTCGTGCGGACACCGCCACCCGCCCGCGACCGCCGGGCGGTCACCCACCGCCAGGACCTGCCGGCGCACCTCGTCACGCTGCTGAGGCAGTCCGCCCAGGACCATTCCACGACGGTGTTCGTGACCCTGGCGGCGGGCGCGTTCGCGCTGCTGCACCGCTACACCTCGGAAACGGACCTCGTCCTGGGCGTGCCGCTGTCCAGCCGTCTGGCACCGGGTACGGACGAGGTCGCCGGTCTCCTGGTGAACACGATGCCGGTACGGGCGCGCGTCACCGCCGGAACGTCCTTCGGTGAACTGGTCCAGCAGGTAAGGGGAAAGCTCCTCAAGTCCCTGCGCAACCAGGGCACCTCCTTCGGCCGGCTGGTGCGCGAGCTGAACCCGCCGCGGGCCACGGATCGCCATCCGTTGTTCCAGATGGTGGTCAACCACTGGGAACACCGCCCCGGGAGCACCGTTTCGGGCGGCCTCACCATGGACCGCCGGCCGCTGCCCAACCCCACGGCGGCCTTCGACGTCATGCTCAGCTTCGTCGAAGAGACAGGCACCGTACGCGCGTACTTCGAGTACGACAGCGACCTCTTCGAGGCGACGGCGGTCGAGCGGATGGCGGCGCACCTGGTGCGGCTGCTGGAGTCGCGGCCCGGGAACCGAACGCGCCGATCGGTGAGCATCCGATCCTCACGGCCCGGGAAGAGGGCGCGTTCGCGGAGCGGTGGCAGACCGGGGAAGGCCGGCGGGCCGCCGCGACGCTGCCGGAGCTGTTCCGGGCACAAGCCGGACGTACACCGGACGCGCCGGCCGTCAGCATGGGGGACGAGGTGCTCAGTTACGCCGAACTGGACGCCCGGTCCGACGCGCTGGCACTCAGGCTGGCCGCCGAGGGGGTGGGGGCGGAGACCCCGGTGGTCCTCTTCGTCGACCGTTCGGTCGACACCGTGGCCCTCGTCCTCGGTGTGCTCAAGGCGGGCGGCGCCTATGTGCCCCTCGACACCCGCTACCCGAACTCCCGGATCGAGACCATCCTGCGGACGTGCGCGCCGCCGCTCGTCGTCACCGATCGCGCCATGGGACACCTGGACCTCCCCGCCGGCAGCGCGATCCTCACCACCGCCGAACTGTCGGTCCCGCACGGCAGCAGCCCGCCGGCCGACGGGACTTCGGCCCCGCAGGCGCACGTCCACCCCGACGGACTGGCGTACGTGATGTTCACCTCCGGCTCCACGGGCACACCCAAGGGTGTCGCCGTGACACACCGGAACGTCGCCGACCTGGCAGCCGACTCGGCCTTCGCCTCCGGGGACCACCGCCGGGTACTGCTCCACTCCTCGCTCGCCTTCGACGGTTCGACGTACGAGCTGTGGGTGCCGCTGCTCTCCGGCGGCGAGGTCGTGGTGGCGCCCCCGGGGGACTTGGACCTCGACGCCCTGAGCAAGGTGATCGACGACGGACGGGTGACCGCCTCGTTCCTCACCACCTCCCTGTTCAACCTGATGGCGGAGGAGGGGAGCACCGCTCTCGCCCGGCTGAACGTCATCTGGACCGGCGGCGAGGCGGCCTCCCCGGTCGCGATGCGCCGGGTCGCCGAAGCGTGCCCCGGCACCACGGTGAACAACGGATACGGCCCGACCGAGACCACCACCTTCGCCACCAGCCACCGCCTGCGGGTGCCCCACGACTACCGCGGATCCGTGCCGATCGGTACGCCCCTGGACCACACGCGCACCTATGTGCTGGACGACCGGCTGCGACCCGTGCCGGTGGGCGTGACCGGTGAGCTCTACGTGGGGGGCGCGGGCCTGGCCCGCGGCTACCTGGGGCGCCCCGGTCTGACCGCCGAGCGGTTCGTCGCCGACCCCCACGGGCCCGCGGGATCGCGCATGTACCGTACCGGGGACCTGGTGCGGTGGAACGAGGACGGGGAGCTCGAATTCGTCGCGCGGGCGACGAGCAGGTCAAGATCCGCGGCTTCCGGATCGAGCCGGGGGAGATCGAATCGGTCCTGAACTCCGCGCCCGGAGTCGCTCTGGCAGCGGTGGTGGTGCGCGAGGACCGGCCGGGCGACCGGCGCCTGGTCGGCTATGTGGTGGCGGACGGGCCGGCCCCGGCGGAGGCGGAGCTGCGCGCACACGTGGCGGCCACGCTGCCCGGCTACATGGTGCCCGCCGCGTTCGTCGTGGTCGACGGCCTGCCCCTGACGGCCAATGGGAAACTCGACGCGAAAGCCCTGCCGGCCCCGGCCACGCCGGCCGGCCAGGAGTCCGGCCGCCTGCCCCGGACACCGCGCGAGAAGCTCCTCTGCACCCTCTTCGCCGTCGTGCTCGGGGTGCCGTCGGTGGGCATCGACGACGCGTTCTTCGACCTCGGGGGCCACTCCCTGCTCGGTATGCGGCTCGTCGCGGCGATCCAGGACGCCCTCGGAGTGGATCTGTCCCTCGGTGACCTGATCAACGCCCCCACGGTGGCCCTGCTCGACGGTGTCCTGGACACGGGCACCGAAGGCAAGCGGCCGGAGGTCATGCTCCCGCTGCGGACCCGGGGGACCAGGCCACCGCTGTTCTGCGTACATCCGGCCACCGGCATCGCCTGGTCGTTCGCGGGACTGGCCGGCCATCTCGGCCCGGACAGCCGCTCTACGCGCTCATGTCACCCCAGCTGGCGGGTCTCGCGGCGGCGGAGACCATGGCCGACCTGGTCGGCGACTATCTCGCGCGGATCCGCCGGGTCCGGCCCAGCGGCCCGTACCACCTGCTCGGCTGGTCGTTCGGAGGCAATGTGGCGCACGCCGTGGCGGCACGGCTGCGGGAGCAGGGGGAGGAGGTCGCGCTGCTCGCGCTGCTCGACTCCTTCCCGCCCGAGTGGCAGGAACTGGCGGACTCCATCGAGGAGTCCGATCTGCTGGCCGAGGTGCTGACCAGTCTGGGGCACCCTCCGGCGGACTCCGACAGGGCGGCGCTGGGGCGGGCACAGTTCGTCGAGCGCTGCGTGCCGCGGACAGCGCGGTGTCGAGCCTCGGTACCGGGGCCCTGGGTGCGCTGCCGGAGATCTACAGCCGTCACGTCCGCCTGCTGCGGGAGCCGGTCGCCGGCCGCTTCGACGGCGACATGCTGTTCTTCACCGCCGGACACAGCCGACCGGACAACGGCGCCACGCACCTGGCCTGGCGGCCGCACGTCACGGGCCGCCTGGACAACGTCGTGGTGGCCGGGCACCACGACGGCCTGATGCGGCCCGGCCCCCTCGCCGAGATCGGCGCCGTGCCTGGCGGCCGGCTGGAGGAGCTCGCTTCCGGTACCGCACCGGCTGCCGGAGGGCGCGACGAGGCCGTGACGTCCATGCGGCCGGGGCCGGCCCCCGGCGCCCCTGGGTACGGACTCTCGTCAGCCGCCGGACGCGGTGGGCGGGGGAGGCGCCATGGCCCAGCGGATCGTCCCGGTCAGCGCGTGGCCCGTCCACCGTACGCAGTGCCGCTCGATCCGGGGCAGGTGCGGCAGGCCGAGCGGCTCGCGGGCCCAGGGCGGCAGCGCCGCGACGGCATTGGCCGCGAGAACGGCGTAGGGGGCGCGGGCGGCCCACGGCAGGGGCGGGTGGAACAGGAGGAAACGCGCGGCCTCGCGCGCTCCCGGGTGGCACGCAGCTCACTCCGGTAGGCGTCCGTCTGTTCCGCCAGCCCGGCCCGGTCGCGCGGTGGATCGGTCACACCCAGCGCGGCGGCCACGCGCGCCGTGTCGGCGATGTACGCGTCGCACCCGTCGCCGTCGAGGGGGTGCGCCCCGTACAACTGGTGCGCGTACAGGAAGCTGCCGACCTCGGCGACGTGCACCCAGGACAGCAGGTGCGGGTCGGCGGCGTGATAGCTCTCGCCGGCCGCGGTGGTCCCCCTCACCTGCTCATGCACGGCCCGGACCCGGTCGACCGCCTCCTGGGCGTCCTCGGCGGTGCCGTACGTCGTCACGGCGAGGAACGTGCTGGTGCGCTGGAGCCGCCCCCATGGGTCGCCCCGGTACCCGGAGTGGGCCGCCACGGCGGCCATGGCGAGCGGGTGCAGTGACTGGAGCAGCAGGGCCCGGAGGCCGCCGATGAACATCGAGGCGTCGCCGTGGACGATCCGGATCGCACTGTCCGGACCGAACCAGCGAGGCCCCGGCGTGCCGTGGATACGGGCCCGCGTCCGGGCACCGGAAGGCCCCGCGACCCGGGTGAACAGGCTCTCGCCGAGTCGCTCGCGCAGGCGGAAGACGGCTGGTGCGTGCACGTCCATACGTTCATTGTCCGCCCGGCCCGCGCCCCGTGGAGCCCCTGCCGTCCACCGTGCTCGCCCCCGTCCGTGCGGGCGCCGACGGGGGCTCGGCCGGGGGCGTGCCGCAACCTGGTCACGAGTCGAGGTGGCGGGTGGCACCGAGGCTGACGACCTGGCGGTCGTGGAAGAGGTCGTCTTCGCGCAGCGTGGTGATGCTGCCGGAAGGCGCCCGGAAACCGGCATGGGCGACCGACTCGACCGGCCTCCTGACCCAGGCCGCCACGACGAACGTCGGAGAGCCGCCGTGCGTCACGATGATCTGGTGTTCGCACGAGCGCTGCGGGATCTCCTCCATGGCCGCGTAGACGCGCTGCGCCCACACCGCCTTGGTCCCGGCACCCTTCACGCCCTCGTCGTGTTCCAGCCGCTCCCCGGCAGCCGGCGGCGGGACGAACCGCCGGTCCAGCCACTCCTGCGGTCTTCCCTCCGCCTCTCCGCAGGACTTCTCCCGCAGCCTGCGGTCCAGGATCGGTTTCACGCCGAACAGCTCGGCCACCTCCTCGGCCGTCCGCCGGGTGCGCCGCAGATCCGAGGAGAACAGCTCCACCCCTGTGCCGTAAGGGATCTGGGCCCGCAGCGCCTGGGCCACGGAGACCGCTGCGCGTCTGCCGACGGACGTGGGCCGAGAATCGTGCCACCCGCCGGCCACCCCCTCGACGTGGTGCGTCACCTCCGGGTGAGTGATGACGTAAACGCCGCGCATCAGCGCGTTCCTTCCGCGTAGATGTGGATGCTCACCGTGTGAGACGCCGCCTGCGGGGACGCACGGTGAGCCGGCTGGTCGGCCCGTACGCCGCAGGTGGTGCCGGCCCGGCCGCGGGCGGCCGGCCACAGCCTCGTGAGGACCTCGCCGTTCGCGCTGTCAGCAGTGGTGTGTGGTGGCCCGGTGATGGGCTGCGCGGATGAGGACCGCAACCAGGACCGCCAGGTCTGCCGCGCCGTCGGAGTCGTCCGCGTAGCGCGTGGTCTGCAAGGGACCGACCCGATCGAGCCGGACCCCCTCCAGCTCCAGGACATGGGCGAGGGTGAGCAGTGCGAGGCGGGCGTTGCCGTCCGGGAAGGGGTGGAAGAACGCGACATCCAGGTAGGCCCTGGCCGCGCGGGAGGCCAAAGGGACGTCCGGGTCCGCGCTGTCGCGCAGACAGCGGTCGAAGTCCCGCCGCGTATGCGGCGTCAGTGCGTAGCGTTCCCGGCCGCCCTTGGCGAAGGCGTCACCCCGACGGAAGGAAACCTCGGACGAGCCGAGGACCAGCCGCTGCCAGCCGGTCAGGAGGGCGAAGGTGAGGGGGCGCCCGTGAGAGGCGTCGGCGCGCGAGCGGATCATCGCCGCCAGCAGCCGATCGGCCCGAGCCGGATTCCGGGAACGCACGGCGGTGTCGTACCAGGTGGCGAGGCCGTCCACGGTCGCCCGGACGGGGGCAGGGGTGTCGTCGACCGCGGAAGCCCAGTCGATCTGCTGCCTGATCGTCCACCAGGCGGCCAGTGCGTCAGTGCTCACGGTAGGGCCGCTCCCCGGTCAGACCTACCGCGAGATCCTCTCCCACCGCGTCGACCGCGGTCTGCGACGGAGTGGTCCAGCTCTTGAACCGCCCGCCGATCGCGGTTTCAACCGCCTTCTTCGCGCTTTCCGGTTCCATGCCGGTGGAAGAGAGGAACCACGTCAGCACCGTGTGACAGAGCCCGTACCAGCCGCACTCGGCACCCGTGCGGTCCACGACCACCGTCACCAGGCGGGTCGCCGCCCGTTCCAGGTGCCAGCTACGGTCCTCGGTCGCCGCGTCGGCAGCCGGCGCCAGCTGCGCGAACCGCTCGGCCAGCTCCTCCAGCCAGTCCCGCCACTCGAGCAGCGACGCGACGACCTTGGCCGCCGTTGCCGAAGGCTCGCCCACCGAATGGGACTCGCAGCACCAACTGGTGACGACGCCGCCACCGCCGCCCTCTCCGACCGCCCAGTGCCATCCGCAGGCCCACCGGCCGTAACGGGCCGCCAAGAGCGCTGTGACCTCGGCGGTGAAGCGGTGCCGCTCTTTCCACCCGGCATCGGCAGGAGGCACCATCGAGGCAATCACCGCGGTGACCTGCGAGTCCGCCTCCTCGTCCCACGCGAAGGCGTTCCGGCCGGGGTCGGCGGCAGACCACGGCAGCCAGGCCGGGGCAAGGTCGTAGTCGATGGCCGTGGTGTACCTCCAGAACCGGACGGGGCCCAGAACCGGACGGGGCAGGGCAGCCGACCGATCCTGTCAAAGGCACGAAGCATTGGCATACCGGTTTCCGGGACCGCCGGTTCGCCTCTGCCGCGCACGGCAGAGCGGCCGTCCGGCCGGCCCGGCGCATGACTGAGTACGGCCCAGTACGGCCGAGCGCGGCTGAGACAGCCGGTCCTCGGTGGGAGGAGGGCCGCTTCGTACGGCGGCCCTCCTCCACTGTCCCGTGCCACCGGCGGAGAGGTCAGCCCGTCGGCTGTGTCCCGCCGGACAGGTGGGCGGGCAGGCTGCGGTGGCCGTTGGAGATGAACGACTCCACGGGCAGCAGACCGGACGCCGGGACGGCCGGCTTCAGGTCCGGGAAGCGCTCGAAGAGGGCGGGCAGGGCGATCGCGGCTTCCATCCGGGCCAACGGCGCTCCGAGGCAGAAGTGGACGCCGTGTCCGAACGCGAGGTGTTCTTTGTTCATCCGGGTGACGTCGAAGCGGTCCGCGTCCTCGCCGTGGAGCGCGGGGTTGCGCCCGGCGGCGGCGTAGGCGGCGAGGATCGCGTCGCCCTTCTTGATCGTCACCCCCATGGTCTCGATGTCCTCCACGGCGTAGCGCAGGGGAAGATTCGCCACCGGCGCCTGGACGCGCAGGGTTTCCTCGATCACGTCGTTCCAGGAGGCCCTGCCCGTCCGACCAGTTCGAGCTGGTCCGGGTGGGTCAGCAGGGCGTGGATCGCGTTGTCCAGCAGGTTGACCGTGGTCTCGTGCCCGGCGCTGATCACCAGGAGCAGGGTGTCGACCAGCTCGGCCTCCGTCAGCCGGGTGCCGTCCTCCTCCCGGGCTGCGATCAGGACGCTGGTCATGTCGTCGCCCGGCTCCCGCCGCTTGAGCGCGACGAGGTCGGACAGGACGGTGTGCATGCCCTGGAAGGTGGCCGCGACCTCCTCGGGGGCGGCAGCGGTGTTGAAGATGCTGTCCACCAGACGGCGCAGTTCCTTGCGCGTGCCCTCGTCGTTCACACCGAACAGTTCGCAGATCACCTGGATGGGGATCGGGTAGCAGTACTCCTCGCGCAGGTCCACCACCTGCCCCTGAGGGGTGGCGGCGAGACCGTCGAGCAGATCGGCGGTCATACGCTCGATACGCGGACGCAGGGTCTCTGTGGCGCGCGCGGTGAACGCCGTGGAGACGAGCTTGCGCAGGCGCCTGTGGTCGCTTCCGTAGGCGGTGAACATGTTCGTCACGGCGACCCACGTGAACAACGGCCACTCCGGGGTGATCTCCCCGTTGATCCACGCGGGCCAGTGCCGGCGGGGGTCCTTGGACACGCGGGCGTCGGTGAGCAGTTCCTTGAGGAGCGCGTGGTCACTTACTGCCCACGCCACCACCTGGCCAGGGAGTTCCACCAGCGCTGCCGGCCCCCGTTCCCGTACGCGGGCTCCCTCTCCGTGGATGTCTGCGCCGGAGGCGTCGATGACGAGGGGGCGGGGTTCGTGTTCCATGTACTGGCTCCAGAGGGTTTGTCCGTAGCGACCGGCACGGTGATGGGAGGGAAACGCACAGGCAGAGCGGCCAGAGCCCGGTGGAAGGGCCCCTGCCGCCACTCCAACCGGCCTACCCCGACCGCCAGTTCGGTATCCGGGAGCCGGTCGAGGAGTTTCTCCACGGCAACGGCGGCGATCAGCCGGGCAGGGGACTTCGCCGGACAGGTGTGCGCGCCGGCACTCCACGCCAGGTGCGCGCGGTTGCCACCGCGCCGGTCGCCCGCCAGGGCGGGGTCGGTGTTCGCGGCGGCCAGGCTGACCAGGACGGGCTCGCCCTCGCGCAGCAGGGTTCCGTCGAGTTCCAGGTCGTGGAGCGGGTAGTGGATGGCGTAGTTCGCCATCGGCGGGTCCGTCCACAGCACCTCGTCGAGCGCGTCCTCGACGGGCAGGCCGCCCCCCGCGAGGTCGCCGCCGAACCGGTCGTCGGACAGCAGCAGCCGCAGACCGTTGCAGATGAGGTTCTGCTGGGGCTCGGTGCCCGCGCCCATGAGGACCACGAGCTGGTGCATCATCTCCTCGTCGGTGAGCCGCGCGGGATGGGCCATCAGCCAGGACGTCACATCCGCCCCGGGCCGCTCCCGCTTGAGGGCCACCAGCTCGGCCACGCCCTCGGCGAGGACCGCGTTGGCCTTCTCGGAGTCGGCGTTGGAATCGAAGATTCCCGACATGCCCTCGACCAGCTTGTCCCCGGTCTCCGGCGGGCAGCCGAAGAGCTGGTTGAAGACGAGCAGCGGCAGGATCGCTCCGTACTCGCCGAGAAGATCGGCCCGTCCCTCGGGACCGAACCGGTCGATGAGGGTGTCGGCGCTGTGCTCGACGTAACCGCGCAGCGCGTTCGGGTCCACGCGGCTCAGACTGTCGGTGATCGCACCGCGCAGCCGCGCGTGCTCGTCACCGTCGGTCCACAGGGCGTTCGGCCGGTACATCATCATCGGAACGACGGGGCTGTCCGCGGGGACGACCCGTCCGCGAGGCCCCGCCACCGGCGCGGGTCCTTGGAGAACCGCTCCGGGCTGCGCAGCACCTCGAGAGCGGTCTCGTAGCCGGTGACGAGGGACGCGTGGACGCCGGGGGCTATCTCCACCGGCGCGATGGAGCCGTACGTACGCAGCCGTGCGTAGACCGCGGCCGGATCGGCGGCGAACTCCGGTCCGTACAGGGACTCAGCCGTACGAAGGGCGGCCGGGCCGGCCACGCCTTCCCTGTGTCCGGCGTGTGCCGGACAGCCGGGTGGCGGTATCGCGTCCGAGCCGGGCTGGGGGGTGGTCATCGAGACTCCTGGGAGGTGCGGGTCTGGAGATACGCGACAAGGGAGATCAGCGCCTCGGTGGAGGACGCGGTGCTGCGTGCGTCGCAGAGCACGAGGGGGGTTTCCGGGAGGAGGTCGAGTGCTTCACGTATTTCCGCTTCGGGAAACACCGGCGCGTCGTCGAACTGGTTGACGGCGACCGCGTACGGCATGCCGTGCTCTTCCAGCAGGCCCATGATGTCGAAGGACTGGTCGAGCCGCCGGGTGTCCGCCAGCACCAGGGCTCCCAGCGCCCCGTTCAGCATGTCCTCCCAGAGTTTGGTGAAGCGCTTCTGACCGGGAGCGCCGAACAGGTACAGCACCAGTCGCTCGCTGAGCGTGAGGCGGCCGAAGTCCATGGCCACGGTGGTCGTGGTCTTGTCCGGACTCCCGGCCAGGTCGTCGATCAGTTCACTGGCCTGCGTCATGGTCTCTTCGGTACGCAGTGGCCGGATCTCGGACAGGGTGCCGACGAACGTGGTCTTGCCGACCGCGAAGTGACCCACGACCAGAATTTTGACCGCGGTTCTGACCGTGTCCGGGACGTAGACCTGGTCAGAGCCGGGCGCGGAGTCCATCAAGCACCTCCTGGAGAAGCTGGTCGTCGGGGAGCTGGGCCCTGGGGATGGGGGGCCGGGTGGTGATGTGGCCGCTGTCGATCAGATCGCTGAGCAGGACCTTGGTGACGCTGATCGCCAGCGTCAGGTGCCCTGCCACTTCGGCGACCGACAGCGCTCCTCCTCGGCAGAGCTCCATGACGCGGCGCTTCTCCGGACTCAGGCCACTGAGCGGCAGGTTGCCCACGGCCACCACGAGCGTCACCAGGTCGAGCGTGTTGCGGGTCGGGTGGGCGCGGCCGTCCGTCACGACATAGGGGCGCACCAGGCCCCGTTCGCGCCTGTGGGGTGGGCTCATGCCGGACGGCTGGTGCCCGGCCGGGCGGGTACGGCGTCCTGCCGGGGCGGACTGGTCAGTTCCTTGCCCAGCCGGTCGACGAGCTTGTGCATGCCGTAGGTGACCGCCTCCATGTCCACGTTCTGGGTGGCGGAGACGGCCAGGTAGGCCCCGGCGCCGAGGGCTACCAGGAAGACGTACCCGTCGACGAATTCGACCAGTGTCTGCTGCCAGGGGGAGGACTCCTCGGCACAGAACTCGGCGGTGCTGCGGCTGATCGACTGGAGACCGGACAGTGCGGCGGCCTGCCGCTCCGCCTCGTCGCGCCCGATCCCCTGGGAGTGCGCCCGGAGCATGCCGTCCGCGGACAGCAGGATCGCATGGCGGGCTTCGGGGACCCTGAGGACCTCGTCGAGCATCCAGCCCAGTTCGTTGGCCATGTGGTCGTTCATTCCTGCGAGTTCCCTTCGTCGTCTTGAGAGGCGGCACGCCCGAAGCGGGTGCCGCGGGCGAACGCACCCATGCGGAACGCGGTCTCGGCGGCCGGGCGAACCGGGGTGTGACCGTCGCCGGGTGATGTGGCGGACACCTGCTGTCCCGCTGCCTGGTCCTGGGCGGCCCGGCGCCGGCGCTTGGGGAGGCCGCCTGCCGTGGATGCCCGGGGGGCGTCGGCGGCCGCGGGAGGCAGTGCCTGCCCCGGCGGGCGCCGGAGCCGCGGGCGCGGACTCCGCACGGCTCGGCAGGGGCTGCGGGGCATCGGCGGTGGAGCCGGGCCGGGAGGCCGCGGCCGGGGTGATCGGAGCGGACGGTGTCACGGGGACCTGCTCTGCCGCCTGCGCGGCCGCCGCCCTGGCGGTGCTTACGCGATTGAGGAGTGCGTGGGGGAGGAACACCACGGCGCGTACTCCCCCGTAGGGCGACCGGGTGTCGACCGAGACGGTGAACCCGTACCGGGCGGCCAGCACACCGATGGCGGCGAAGCCGAACTGGGGCGGGTCGCCGAGCCGGTTGATGTCGATGTCTTCACGGCCCGTCAGGCGCCGGCCCGCTTCCTCGGTCTCACGCGCGTCCATGCCGACTCCGGCATCGTCGATGACCACACAGACGCCGTTGTGCGCGGGCTGGATGCTGACCTCGACCTTGGTGTTGGGCTGCGAGTGCGCGCCGCGTTGTCCAGCAGTTCGGCGACCGCGAGCACCACGGGCTCGACCGCCCGGCTCACCACTTCCATGTCGACCCGCGAATGGATCTCGACGCGCCGGTAGTCCCGGATCCGGGACGTCGCGCCGCGTACGACGTCGATCAGCGGTGAGGCGACCCGCTGCCGGCCCGGCCACGATCCGCAGAGTACGGCGATGGCCTGGGCCCTCCGGCCGAACTGTGAATTGGCGTGGTCGATCTCCAGCAGATCCTGGAGCACATCCGGACTGTCGTGCCGGTCCTGCATGTCCGAGATCGACAGCTGCTGTTCGTTCGCCAGGGCCTGGAGTGCGCGCATCGCCGCCTTGAGCGTCGCTCTCGCCGACTGGTCGGCCCGGGACCGTGCCGTGTCGGCAACCCTGGTGAACAGCTCCTCGATCCGCTGCAGGCTCTGTCCGTACGCCGTCGGGCCCAGCTGCGGGTCGAGCAGACCGGGCACGGGTACGGGCTGATGAGGAGCCTCCGCCAACACGGGAAGACGGGCCTCGACCAGGTGCCGGGCCTCCTCGTCACGAGCGCGCAGGTCGGCTTCCAGCGCCGTCAGGCGCCGGCGCAGGGAGGCGGTGAGCCGGCGTTGGCGTACCAGCAGGACCAAGCCCGCGAGCACCATGGCCGCGAGGCACCAGATCACCGCCTCCAGTATGTGTTGTGTCATCAGTTCCTCATGAACGGGGGAGAGGTGAAGCAGGGCAGCAGTGCGAGGCGGGCGGGAGAAAGCAACGGGGGGTTCCACCGGACTCCGGCGGAGAGCAAACCGGAAATCGGCCCACTGATGGGGTGATGTCCGAACTCTCGCGCCCACCAAGAACGCTGGAATGGCTGATCATCCTAGGTATGGCAGGCGGCTTCAAGTTGCTGAGACAGGACGAGCCATATCAGCCGCTCACTGCCGGACTTTCCCAAGGAGGAGGGCCGGGGAGCACAGTGGGAAGACGCCTGGGAATACACGCAATGAGCCCTTTCCAACCTGGCTGGACCCGGGGAAGGTTGGTGCGTGGGCAGAGCGCGAGAAGAGGCGGATTTCCTGATGGGCGGGTTGCCGGCCAAGAAGTGTCCGGCCGCTCGACCCGTTTGCGATGTGGACACACATATGCCCGGCTCGCGGCCCCGGAACGGTGAGGTTCTTCAGAAGTGGCGGGGGAGGGGGACGCCCCGCGACCTGGGGGCGGGTTCGCGGGGCCGTCTCGGGTCGGACGGCGGGGGGAGCCGTCCGGTCGGGGGGACCAGGGTGCTGGTGCCCCCGTGGACGGGGAGTCATGCGTGGTGGCCGGCCCGGCGGTCGGAGAGTTCGCGGCGGGATCGAGCGGGCCGGCAGCCGTCGCCGCGTGGATGGGGCGCAGGCCGAGGGGCGTCCGGGTCCGCGCCCCGCTGGGGAAGTGTTCCGCGCACGGCCCGGTGCATCTTTCGATGTAGCCCGGGTTCGTCCTTGCTCACGACGAGAGCCGGGCGAGAGGCCCCCACCATGGGGACATGACCGAAACCCTGCCCTTACCTGTCTCGACGCCCGGCGCCAGTGGCGGTCGCCTCGCACTGCTCGACGTACTGCGCGGAGCCGCGATCCTGGGCACGCTGATGACCAACGTGTGGATCTTCACGGCTCCCGGCGCCGAGTGGGGAATCCTGCAGAGCGGGACCGGAGGAAGTGGCCGAGGGACCATACCGGCAGTCGTCGAGAGGCTGTTCCGCGTCGCGGCGGACGGGAAGTTCCTGTCGATGCTGACGATCCTGTTCGGAGTGGGACTGGCGATCCAGTTCGACTCCGCGGCACGGCGCGGCCTGCCCTGGCCGGGCCGCTACCGTTGGCGGGCGCTGTTCCTGTTCGCCGAGGGGGCCTTGCACTTCGTTCTCGTCTTCGCGTGGGACGTACTCATGGGATACGCGGTCACCGCCCTGCTCGTGGCATGGCTGCTGACCCGGTCGGAGCGGGCGCGGCTACGGGCCATGTGGTGGGCGGCCGGACTGCATCTGGCCGTCATGGGCCTGCTCACGGCCGCGCTGGTGTCGGCCGCGCCGGCCAGGAGAGCGGGGGCGGCGTCTCGCGTGAGGTCGTGGACCTGTACGCGTACGGCGGTTACCTGGACCAGGTGTCCTTCCGGTTGGAGAACGCACTCGTGCTGCGGCTGGAGCCGGTCCTTTCCTTCGGGCTGCTGGTCTTTCTCTTCCTGCTCGGGGTGCGGCTGCTGCGGGCAGGCGCGTTCGGCGCGGACGCAACGGGGCGACGGCTCCGCACCCGCATGCTCCGCTGGGGGCTGGGGCTGGGAATCCCTCTCACGGCCTTCACCATGGCGGACCAGGACTGGTTCCTGCTGGGCCGCTACTGCGCCGCGCCGCTGGTCGCGGTCGGCTACATCGGGCTGATCGGTGCAGTGGTGGACCGGGTACGGCGTCCCGGCCCGCTGACCACCGGCCTCACCTCGGTCGGCCGGACGGCCCTGTCCGGCTATGTGCTGCAGAACGTGCTGTGCGGTGTGGTTTCGTACGGCTTCGGACTGGGCTTCGCGACCCGGTTCACCGGTGCGGCCCACCCGTGGTGGGTGATGGGGCTGTGGGCCGCGGTGTGTGTGGTGCTGATGGTGGGCGCCACACTGTGGCTACGGCGCTTCCCGTACGGCCCAGTGGAGTCGGTGCAGCGGTGGGTCCTGCGACGCTGAACGCGATCCGCTCTCGATGCGGGAGCTCGTGACCCGGACTCCGCGTTCCCGCCCGCGGGCTTCCGTCCGGCTGGATTGCTGAGATCACTGGCGGGCTGCCGGGAGGTGGCCGGCGAAGGTGGGATCGAAGGAGTTCAGCGCGGTTTTCCAGCGCATGGTCCCAGCGGGCCCGGCCCTTGCCGACGGGATCGAGGGACATGACCGCCGTGTGGAAACGCTTCAGTACGGCCTGCTCGTCGGGAAGTGGCCGCCCGGGGTTTTCACAGCGGCCCACCCCGCAGAAGGTGGGTCAGAACCGCAATCGGTGCGCAGAGCCACGCGTGCTTCGGCCGGTGCGTGCAGATCGATCAGCCGGTCCGCCGTGCTCTCCCGCCGCCGACGGCGGGAGAGCTGTTCTCAGGAGTACCGCGTCGTCCGGCGGTGTGGCAGGGGAGTGACAGCGTCCGTTTGGGCGCACAGGTTCCTGTTCCATGGGCCGGCTCGGCCGAACTCCTTCTCCGGTGTCCTGGCGCAGGGTGATCGCACGGTGGATGTCTACGAGCCCGTGTCCGTCCAGGCGGCCTTGGTCAGGACGCTGCTTGTCGGCCACCGCCACGAGCATCGTGCGCCCCGGCCTGCCGAAGAGTCGGCGAGTCGGCCATGGGTGAGCGGGGCGTCCGGCAAGCCCGTGGCGCCCTGTTTTCCTTCTGCCGGCCTATGCCGATTCGCCTGTCCGGGCTTGGTGGCTTCTCATCGGAAGCGGGGGTGAGTGGGCCCCCGGCTGGTTGCGATCACTGGAGGACGGCCAATGTATGAGATGCACGCGGAGCCGATACCGGGCCAGGACGGGCTGGTCTGGCATGTGATCAGCAAGGAGACGAGGACCAGCGCCCTGTGCGGGCCCGATGGCGCCGCCGGCCTCGGCTGCCCCGCCCCAGGGAGAAGCAGCCGAGGAACGTTACTGCTCCTCCTGCATGACCGCCGTCGGTTCGGTTGTCGAGCGCAACCTGCGGCGGCCGACCGCCACCTGATCCGCACCGCTCGTCCGGCATGAGGGAACGCCGTAACCGACGTGGTCCGAAGGCGGCCCGGTCAGGTCGTGGTCCGGGCCCGGTCGGCCGGTTGCCGGGGCGGTGACTGCCGGGTGCGGTGGCGTGGTGTGGTCTGGCGGGGCGGCCGGGTGAGAGTGATCTGCCGGACCAGCTGCTGGAAGCAGGCCAAAGCGGCCAGCGAGGGAAGCGCCGCGGCCGCCGCGTCGACCGGCGTTCGGGGTGCCTGGGCTACGCACAGGAGCATCGAGACGGTGGAGAACAGCAGCACAACGGCCCAGGAGTGGACGGCGCGGCGCCGGTGCAGGGTGGCGCGCAGGATCGACAACGAGGCGGCCATCCACGGCCCGTACACCAGCAGGGGCCACCACCTGACCGTCCCGCTGGACGTGCGGTACCGGGCGAGGTGGCGCAGGGGGTCGTAGGCGACCATGCCGCCGAAGACACACACCATGGACACCACGACGGCGGCGAGCGCGGCGAGGAAGAAACTCGTCGTCTGCAGCGTCCCCGTCGCGCGCTTCTCCCGGGAGGGAGTGCGGCGCCGCCGGGAGGGGGCTGGGCGCAGGGGCGGCAGCTCGGCCGTGATCTCGGCCAGGCCCGCGAGAGGGGCACCGGCGCCCTCGGCGGCCGGGGGCTCATCGGCGGCCGGCAGGTCACCGATCTCCGCGGACGGCGGCCCGGCGGCTCTTTCGGTCTGGACGGCTTCGTGCAGGAGGCGGGCAAGTTCCTCCGCCGGATCCCAGCGCACGTCCAGCTGGTCGGCCAGGGGCGCGGGACGATCCCAGACTCCGGCCTGCGGCTGACCGTCGGTCGGGTGGGACCAGCCGCCGGGGGAGCTGGAAAGGGAGGGCGGACCGACACGGCTGTGGCGGCCGCGGGACTCACCCATGAACAGGCTGCGGGGTCGCGGTCGGCCCCAGGAGGACATGACCGGCAGCCGGGGGGAAACCCCGGTCTCCTGCCCGGACGGCAGGTGGGGTGTTCTGTGCACCCATCAGGCGCACACCTGGGGCAAGCAACGGACTCACTTTCGTCATACCCGGTCCAACGCTGCGCGGATTGGGCAGGATGTGCGGCAAACGGGTGGCTGCCTTGTCGCATATGGAGTAATTCAGCCTGGTGTTTTATCGGTTCTGCAGGCGCTGGGGTATACGGGCGCCTCCTGGTGCGGGCAGCGCGGGGAGATCACGTGCGCCGGTGTTCGGTGTCTGCCGGCGGGGACCGGCGCGCTTCCCCGGCACCGGGACGGAGGGGCTCGGCCGTGTTCGCCGGGAGCGTGGTGGTGGTGGGCCGCGGCCGGTGCGGGAGGATCGCTTTCCGGTGTCGTCCGCCCGGATGGCCGGCCTGTCGGCCGGGGGCCGGTCAGGGCCGCTCCGAGCTTGCGGTGGCGCCGCAGTTCGACGGCATCGACATGTCGCACCCGGCTGGCCGACGACGGGACGACCGACCACAGCACGGTGCGTGCCGAAGCACAGGCAATGGTGAACCACAACACGGTGTCCGCCATGAGAATCCCTGTTCCGCCACCAACCCGTGACGGCAAACGAGTCGGGCTTCCGTGAAGTGGTCGCCCCTCAAGCGCGCGATAGCATCCGCATAACGCATCGACATATGCCAAGTTGCGTAAGCTGCGCCGACTTGAACCCTCAGGGCCGGCAAAAGGCATAAAAGGAAAACCGGTGGAACCCTCCTGCTGCGCACCGGCTCTCGCCTGCGGCCGGTCCGTCCCGCTCGGCGACTGCCTTGTCGGCAGAGGCCGAAGAGGAACCGAACGCCGCGCGCAGGATCCCTCTTTCCGGCAATGCAACGTACTGCGGTGCGCAGTCACGCCCCACCGTCTCTCGTACTGATTCCGTGACAGTGCCCCGTGCCGCCGTTCCTCTGCCGTTGCCGGCACGTTTTCAGACAATGAATCAAGATGACGCCACGGACCCCGTCGAGTCCGTCAACAACTGGCCCGGACACACCCGCCGTCCCGAAACGCCGGTAAACAAAACGGGCAGGCTGGTGATTGCCCTGAAGTATCTGCAACTCCTGCTGCTGACCCTCGCTGTCCTTGCCGCTGTCCTGAGCTTCGCCGCGGTGCTGGCCGGCCTCGCCCGGCCCTGACAACAGGGCGCCGTCGCACCCGCCCGGCCCCGGGGCCGAACTCCGCCGGAACCGTCTCCCGGCGGGGCGGTGTCCTGAGCCGGAAGTTCTCCGGCGAATCGGTAACCGTCGGCCACGGGCCTCGGGCGCCTTGAGACCGGGCGAAGCGGGAGCCGGGCGGGCTTCGATCGGGCCGGATGCTCACGGGTATTCCCAGGAATCTCCGACTCGGGACACTGGCCCCGCTTCACCAGGGGCACGCCCGGATCATCAGCTCGGAATGGGCCGGCCGCCCGGGCTTCGCTGCCCGTGGGGGCAGGGGTGGGAGCGTCCGGGCCGTGGATGGCGTGGTCCTTGCTCGGCCACGGACCGCATGACTGCCGGCTGCGCGTTCGCGGCGGCTCGTCCCGGTTGCCGACGGTCGCCCCTGGGCGGGTGGGCGCTCCCCGCGGGGTGCATGCCGTACCGGTGTGATCGGGGACAGGTGTGTTCTGCTGATGAGCGGCGGGGCGTGGTGCGGAGGAGGACGGGATGGACTGGCAGGCGTTCGCGCAGCAAATGGCCTTTATGGCCCGGGATCTGCTGGCGCAGGAAAGCGTGGATGCCACGCTGGAGCGGATCACCAGCGGCGCGGTGGAGCTTGTGGAGGGCTGTGAGGCGGCCGGCATCCTCCTGGTCCACGGAGACCGGGTTCAGTCCCTGGCGCCGACGGAGCAGGTGGTCGTCGACAGCGACCGGTTGCAGGAGCGTCTGAGGCAGGGTCCGTGCTTCGACGTGGCCCGCCGCGCCGGGCACGAGCGGATCATGCGCGTCCACGACTTCACCCGGCACGCCGACCGCTGGCCCGACTATGTGCCCCGGGCCCGGGAGCTGGGACTGGGCAGCATGATGGGTTTCCTGCTCTACACCGATGAGGAAGAGCTGGGCGCGCTGGACCTCTACTCCCGCAAGCCCGGCGCCTTCACCAAAGCCAGCGAGGCCGCCGGATGGCTGCTTGCCTCCCATGCTGCGGTCGCCTTCTCCAGCGCCCGGGCCGAAGCCCAGATGCGCGAGGCACTCACCACCCGGCACGTCATCGGTGAAGCCATGGGCATCCTCATGGGGCGCCACGGCCTGGAGGAGGAGCAGGCTTTCGACGTTCTGCGCAAGTACTCCCAGGAAACGAACACCAAGCTGCGCGAGGTCGCCCGCCGGGTCTGTGAGACCGGCCGGCTCGCCGACTGATCCCGGTGCCGACAGCACGGCTTTCCCGGTTCTTCTCTTTATCCGCGGGTCGTGGTTCCGGCTCTGGCACACATTCCGGATGCTGTTGGTGATCTTCACTCGGTCAGCGTTCGGCAGAGTCGCTTGAATCGA